>JAXYYF010000152.1:0-1330 GCA_037419475.1 bacterium | reverse complement strand
ATTTGGTTGATGCCCCTCTGCGGGGGTGCCTTTGCGGCTCCGCGGTTTTTTCGTGTATGCGAATGGTCTGCGGCGCTTGACGATCTGGAAAACTCCGACGCTTTTTGGCATCATGAAGCGCAGACCGCAGATGGAATTGCAGGTAAAGATCGGCGAAACGGCTGCTGCGCAAAACAGTTATCCATCTTTTGAGCAGATGCGGTCTGTTCCGCTGTTAGTGTGCCGGTGCCCTTGCGGGCCGGTGGCAGACGGTTTTATGCGTATGTATTGCCGAGAGCGTGCCCCGTCCGCTCCTGCGCATATCCATTTGGCGTGCCGGACGCCGGTATGACGCCGGCTTCAAACGCGGAGCAAAAAAGAACTGCGCTCAAACTGCCGGGACTTGGCAGACCGGCGCGGACGGCGCACGGACGCTGGAAAAGCCGCACAGGCGGCCCCATAAAAACGAAGAAGCCCGGGAGACGAATTCCGTCTCCCGGGCCTTTGCGCGTCCGGCTCAGCGTCCGGAGAGGGGCTTCACCGCCCGCAGCTCGATGTAGCCGCGCTCACCGCGGGGCTCCAACTGGATGCGGGGATTTTCATCGTCCCATTCGCAGCCGATGAGCGCGGGGGAATAGCGGTCCATCGCCTGCTGCACGCCGAGGATCGTCTGGGCGTAGTTCTCCTCCCGGAACGGCTCGCTCTGAAACATCAGGTATTCCGCCGCAGGCAGGTCGATCACGTCAAAGCCCTCCGGTACGGGGCCGTCCTGACCGGCGGGGACCTCCACGCCCTGAACGTAGGTGGAGGTGTTGGGTTTTTTGTACTTCGCGGGCAGCCATAGGCACACCGGCTCGCCGCACAGAGAGTCCATGCTGGTCAGCAGGCCCCATACGTCGCAGCCCACCTCCTCGCAGTAGGGGAAGTAATTGTCGGCCTTTACGCCGCGCTTGAGAATGACCCGGCGGGCGGGCTTGCGGATCACCTGAACGAAAACGCTCTGCAAATTTTCCATGTCTGAGATCTCCTTTCGCAGCTCTCTGAATTTGACGCCGTAGGGGATGAACAGAGCGATGGGCGCTTTGGTGCGGACGTAATCGCCTGGGTTGCAGCCGAACTCCCGCAGAAACGCCCGCTGATAGCCGTCCACGCTGCCGAAGCCGCAGGCATAGGCCGCGTCGGTCACGCGGCAGCTCCCGTCCTTCAGGCGGCGGGCGGAGCAGGTCAGGCGCAGCCGCCGGATATACGCCGCGGGGGACAGGCCGGTGTAGGCCCGGAACAGGCGGTACGAGTGCCACGGGGAAAACAGGGACTGCTCCGCGAGCTGGGCGAGGGTGATCTCCTCCTCCAG
>JAXYYF010000151.1:0-8290 GCA_037419475.1 bacterium | reverse complement strand
TCTACGGCGGCCTTGCCAACACGTGGGACTATGGCCCGCTCGGCGCGGAGCTGAAAAAGAACATCAAAAACGCGTGGTGGAAGAAGTTCGTGCAGGAGAACCCCTACAACGTCGGTCTTGACGCGGCAATCCTGATGAACCCGCAGACATGGGTGGCCAGCGGCCACCTCGGCGGCTTCTCCGATCCTTTGATGGATTGCCGCGAATGCCACGAGCGCTTCCGCGCTGATAAGGTCATTGAGGATTGGTGCGCCGAGACAGGCTTTGAGCTCAGCAAGCCCATCGACGCGTTCTCTCAGCAGGAGATGAAGGATTTTGTCGAGGAGCATGAGATCCCCTGCCCGACCTGCGGCAAGCATAACTTTACCGATATCCGCCAGTTCAACCTCATGTTCAAGACCTTTCAGGGCGTGACTGAAGATGCGAAGAACACCGTTTACCTCCGTCCGGAGACCGCGCAGGGCATCTTTGTGAACTTCAACAATGTCCAGCGTACCACGCGCAAAAAGCTGCCGTTCGGCATCGGTCAGATCGGCAAATCCTTCCGCAATGAGATCACGCCGGGTAACTTTATCTTCCGTGTGCGTGAGTTCGAGCAGATGGAGCTGGAGTTTTTCTGCAAGCCCGGCACAGACCTTGAGTGGTTCCAGTATTGGCGCACGTTCTGCCACAACTGGCTGCTGTCCATCGGCCTGAAGGACGAGAATCTGCGCCTGCGCGACCACGATCCCGAGGAGCTTTGCTTCTACTCCAAGGCCACCACGGACTTCGAGTTCCTCTTCCCCTTCGGCTGGGGCGAGCTGTGGGGCGTGGCCGACCGCACGGATTACGACCTCACCCAGCATCAGAACACCAGCGGCGTGAAGATGGTCTACCGCGAGGGCGAAGGCAAGGACATGGTCGAGTATATCCCCTATGTCATCGAGCCGTCCCTCGGCGTGGAGCGCAGCGTGCTCGCCGTTCTGTGTGATGCTTACGATGAAGAGGTCGTCGGTCAGGATAAGAAGGGCAACGACGATGTGCGCATCGTGCTGCACTTCCATCCTGCGCTTGCACCGTTCAAGGCTGCGATCCTGCCTTTGAGCAAAAAGGAAGTGCTCACCGGCCCGGCGCAGGAGCTCTACGCCGAGCTTTCCAAGGAGTTTATGATCGATTATGACGAGACCGGCTCAATCGGCAAGCGCTACCGCCGCGAGGATGAGATCGGTACGCCGTACTGCATCACCTTTGACTTTGATACTGTCGGCGACGAGGCCAACGGCATTGCTGCCGATCACTGCGTCACCGTGCGTGAGCGCGACACGATGCAGCAGGTGCGCATGCCGATCAGTGAAGTCAAGAACTATCTGCGCGAGAAGTGCGCGTTCTAAAGTAATCAATGCCGCGCCGGCGCGGCGCAGCATATAAAAGGGGGCCATTCTTAACGGAAGAATGGCCCCCTTTTGATCCCCCAAGACCGCAAGGGCTGTGCCCTTGACCTGCCATTGCAAAACATACAAAAAAAGAACTGCATGCGCTGCGCAAGGAAGTGCATGCAGTTTCTCTTATCGGCTTTCGATCTGGCCTGCTCCTGTGTCCGATCAGCTGCTGCCCTTGCAGGGTTATGAGAATTTTGCTATCTTCCCAGCATTATTTCTTGCGTGGGTATGGCCGCGCTTGATCTGTCAGCCCAAGAAGATAGTCAACGCTTGTTTTATAAAAATCAGCTAATGCGCAATACTGAGAAACCGGCATTTCACGCTTTCCGGTTTCGTAATTGCTGTATGTACGCTGGTCGATTTTGAGAAGAGCGGCAACTTCCTTCTGCGTCAGGTCATTGTCCTCTCGCATGTCGCGCAGTCGGGAACGATACATAGCTATCACCTCTGAAAAAGTATAGCTACTATCGTTTGTTCCTCTTGATTTTACTATCATATGATAGTAAAATTATAAAAAGGAGTGGAACATATGGGCTTTTATCAGCTTTGCTTTTTGAAAATGCATGGCAATATGCTTTATCTCTCGGATCACGCGGACATGGCAAAAAGAGAGGTGCTGGTGCAGATTTTATCAGACACCTTGTCTGCGGCAAACGAAGCCATGCCGGGACGTAATTTTACCCATTCGCCGTATCGGGAAGGAATATCTGTTCTTGCGGCCGGTGCCGCAGCGGCACTTGTCTGTTTGGAGCGGGACGAGCGTGGGGAAATGCATAAGGAAATTTTGTCCGCCCTGCATTTTGCGGAGCAGAGCCTTTTGTGATTTTGCCGCGGGGCATCTGCGGGCATGGGAGACAGGAAGAACGGTAAAAAAGAACTGCATGCACACGCATGCAGTTCTTTTTTGTTTTGCAGTGGCAGATCAAGGGAAGGTCGCCGAAGCGCCGCAACCGGCGTTTTAAATTCTGCTTTTACTCGTCCTCGTGTGCGGTGACGGCGATGTGCAGCTCGTCGAGCTGCTTCTGCGTGACCTCGCTGGGCGCACCCATCATGATATCCTGTGCGTTCTTGTTCATCGGGAAGGGAATGATCTCGCGGATCGAGTCCTCGCCGGCGAGCAGCATGACCATGCGGTCCACACCCGGGGCGATGCCGGCGTGCGGGGGCGCACCGTAGCAGAACGCATTGTACATCGCGGGGAACTTCGCCTTCACGTCATCCTCGCCGAGACGAACCAGTTCAAACGCCTTGATCATGATTTCGGGATCGTGGTTACGCACTGCGCCGGAGGACAGCTCCACGCCGTTGCACACAAGATCGTACTGATCGGCGGTGATGGTCAGCGGGTCGATCTCGCCGCGCTCGGCCGCGAGCATCGTCTCCATGCCGCCCTTGGGCATCGAGAACGGATTGTGGCAGAACTCCAGTTCGCCGCTCTCCTCACCGATCTCGTACATCGGGAAGTCGACGATCCAGCAGAACTCGTAGCGTTCCTTGTCCATATGGCCCTCGCAGGCGGGACCAAAGGTCTTGATGGCAACGCCGACAGCTTTGGTCGCCAGCTTGCCTGCGCACACGACGACCAGCGTGTTGGGCTTGAGCGCGAGTTTCTCGGTCAGCTCCGCCTTGATGGGGGCGACAAACTTGCCGATGCCGCCGGCGAGCTCGCCGTTTTCATCCATCTTGAACCAGTAGCTCTTGGTGCCGCTCTGCACTTCGCAGTCGGCAAGGAGCTTATCGATCTGCTTGCGCGTGAGGGAGCAGTTGGAAATGGGAATGGCCTTGACGGTCTGACCGCGCAGCGCCTCGAACTCGCTCTCGGCGAACAGCTCCGTCACGTCGGTGGCGGTCAGGTCGATGCGCAGATCGGGCTTATCGGAGCCGTAGGTGGCCAGCGCATCATTATAGGCAATGCGGCGGAACGGCGGCTTGGAAGCAATGTTATACGTGCCGAACTTCGCAAAGATCGGCGGCAGCACATCCTCGCAAATGGCGAACACATCCTCCTGCGTGGCAAACGACATCTCCATATCGAGCTGATAGAACTCACCGGGGGAACGGTCGCCGCGCGCGTCCTCATCACGGAAGCAGGGTGCGATCTGGAAATAGCGATCGAAGCCGGAGGTCATGAGCAGCTGCTTAAACTGCTGCGGCGCCTGCGGCAGGGCATAGAACTTGCCGGGGTGCTTGCGCGCGGGAACGAGATAATCGCGCGCACCCTCGGGGGAGGAGGCGGTCAGGATCGGCGTCGTGATCTCGAGGAAGTCATGCGCCATCATGGCCTGACGCAGTGCGGCGATCACCTGGCAGCGCAGGATGATATTCTTCTTCACTGCGGGGTTGCGCAGGTCGAGATAGCGGTACTTCAGGCGCTGGGTCTCGTCGGCCTCACGGCTGCGGTTGATCTCAAAAGGCAAGGAATTGTAGCGGCAGCGGCCGAGCACTTCAATCTTCTCGGGCACGACCTCGATCTCACCGGTGGCCTGCTTGCTGTTCTTGCTCGCGCGCTCGCGCACAGTGCCCTCGACGGAGATGGTGGATTCCTTGTTGATCCCCTTGATGACTTTCAGATCTTCTTCATCCTCCACGACGACCTGCGTCGTGCCGTAGAAATCGCGCAGGACGACAAAGGCCAGATTGCCGCCGACTTCGCGGACATTCTCCATCCAGCCGACGAGCTTGACCTTCTCGCCCACATTCTCGATGCGCAGCTGGTTACAGTTGTGTGTACGGGATTGCATCATAAGATAAAAACAACTCCTATCCGTAATTTTAAATTGAAATATAACAGATTGTATTTATAATCACGCCGTAAACGGCTTGGTTTTCGGATTTACAATGTCGCGCCAATCCAGATCGCCGCGGCTGAGGCCGAGAACGAGCATTTCCGCTGTGGCCACATTGCTGGCGAAGGGAATGTTATTCTGGTCGCACAGGCAGGAGATGTAGCTCACGCTTTCGCAGGATTTCTGGTCGCGCGGGTCGTTGAAGAAGAGAACCATGTCGATCTCGTTGTATGCGATGCGGGCGCCGATCTGTTCTGCGCCGCCGTGGATGCGCGCCAGGAAGAGGTGGATGGGGAGACCGGTGGCCTCCGCGACCATTTTTCCTGTGATGTTGGTCGCACAGATGGTATGCTTGGAGAGTATTCCGGCATATGCTGTGCAGAATTGTACCATGAGATCCTTTTTGTTGTCGTGTGCCATGAGTGCGATGTTCATTGAACCGCGCCCCTTTCTATCGTAAATTTTTTGCTTTCATAATTTATCGCCGCGGAAGCTTCATCAGCGGCACGCGCTCACCGGTCAGTCGGCGCGCGATATTACGGCAGGCGATCTCGGCGTAGCTTTCGCGAGAGAATACTGTCAGGGCATTCCGCCCGAGTGCAATGGGGATGCCTTCATCCTCGGGAATGACGCCCAGCAGCGGCAGCCCCGCCGCATCAATGGCGTCGTCAATATTGCTGCTCAACGCTTTAAGCAGTTTGCGCCGCACGCGATTGACGACCAGATGGAGCTTTCCGTTCGGAAAATCCCGCAGTTCCATCACGGTCCGCTGCGCGTCGCGCAGACTGGTTGGATCAGTCGTGGCGATCACGACCGCGCGGTCCGCCGCGCAGGTGGCCAACCGGAACGCGTCGCCCAGTCCGGCACCGGAGTCGATCAGACAGAAGTCAAACTTTTCGCGGATCTCGTCGAGCAGCGCTTTCATGCGGCTTATCCGCACATCCTCGTGCAGTCCGACCGGCGCGGTGAGCAGAAAGAGCCTTCCACAGCGCGGATGTCTGACCGCGGCTTGTTCAAGCGTTGCCCGGCCGGCGATCACATCGGTAAAGTCCATCAGGGCACAGTCGCTCATGCCGAGCGCAAGGTCGAGGTTCCGCAGACCGATGTCGCAGTCCAGACACAGCGTCCGATAGCCCATTTCAGCCAGAGCCGAACCGACAAGCGCGGTAAATGAAGTTTTTCCCGTGCCGCCCTTTCCGGATACCACGGCGATGACCTGTCCCATAGTAAACTCCCATGCCGCGCGTCAGAGCGGCTGCTTTTTGATCTTGGCGAATGCCCGCGGATATTTCGCCGGGGTAGGGGAGACCTTTTCGATCACGACCACGCGATGCGTAACGGTGCTGGTCGGGATCGTATAGTCCTCAACGCTGACGATTTTTCCGCCGAGCGTTCGTATAGCGTTCTTGGCAGAGGCGATCTCCTCTTCGGTATCTGTGCTCTTCATGGCCAGAAACTGCCCGCCGACCTTGACGAGCGGCAGCGCCAGTTCGCAGAGAACATTGAGCTGCGCGACGGCGCGCGACACCGCAAGGTCATAGCTTTCCCGATGTCCGGCGGCAAATTCCTCCGCCCGCGCGTGAACGCATTCCACGCGCTTCAGCCCCAGCGTACCGCAGACCTCAGCGAGCCACGCGATGCGCTTGCCGAGAGAGTCGAGCAGCGTCAGGTCAAAATCATCCTTTAAGATCCGCAGCGGCATGCCCGGAAAACCTGCGCCGGTGCCGACGTCGACGACCTTTTTCCCGGAAAGCTCGACAAATTGCGTCAGTGCCGCGCTGTCGAGCAGATGCAGCTGCGCGATGGCGGTCGGCTCTGTGATGGCGGTGAGGTTCATTACCTCGTTTTTCTCAAGCAGGAGGGCGGCAAAGCGCTCGAGCGTATCCGCACGGCTCTCGTCCAGTCCAAGCTCCCGCAGCCCCTGTGTCAGCAGCGCTGTCACTTGTTCTGCTCCTTCAAAAGGTCGCGGATCTCAGTGAGCAGAAGCTCTTCCTTCGCCGGCTCCGGTCCTTTCGCCGGCTCCGGCTTGGAAAGCTTATCGTGCATTTTGTTGATAGCTTTTACGATACAGAATACCACAAAGGCCATGATGAGGAAGTTCAGAATGGCGTTGATGAAATTGCCCAGCATCAGCTCACCGCCGCCCAGCAGGGAAAGGGCAAGGGCGGAAAGGTCCGTGTGTCCGCCGGTAAAGATGCCGAGGACAGGGTTGATGATATCGTTCACCAGTGAGTCAGCGATCGCCTTGAACGCGCCGCCGATGATGACGCCGACGGCCATGTCGATGACGTTGCCGCGCATGGCAAACGCTTTAAATTCTTCCATAAACTTTTTCATATGGTTTCTCCTGAACGATATTTTTTAGAGACCTTTTGCCAGACTGCGATCCACAGATTTTGCCAGGTAACACAGCCGAGCGGCACAAGCACGAATACCACCGCGATGCGAATGGCATATGGCACAGCCACGCCGCTGACGCCGATGCGTCCCAATATCTTCTGATCCAGCACGGAAATGACTAACGCGTGGTAGAGGTAGATAAGGAAGCTCGCCCTGTCCACCCATGCCAGCCAGCGCGGCAGAGGACGGCGGATGGACGATGCTGCGAGAAAGCAGAACGCGATGGCGGCAAGCAGATAGGTCAAGTGTGCCATGGGCCAGAGCGGCGACCACAGCGAAAGCACCCGCCCGCGGTAGGAAAGTGCGGCGTCAAATGCGGCGAAAAGCGCGAATACGCCGGTGGTAAACCGACGGTTCCGCCGCAGCACCGAGAGGAAGGCATCGTAGTGCAGACCGATATAGCAGCCTGCGAGATAGTAGAACAGATAGGTCGTAAAAACGCGGTCGCCGTAGGCGAACGAAGCGAATGGGTCGAACAACTGTAAAAACTGCTCGAAGTACAGCTCGCTCATCCAGCTTACCGCCAGTGCCAACGGCAGCGAGAGGGCGGGGGAGACATGTTCGGCCACATACCGCAGCAGCGGCATAAGCACGATAAGCTGTGTAAGCGCGACAATAAAGTAGAACGGGCTGGACAAATCTCCGCGCACCAGATAGCCCAGAAAGCTGCCGGCCGACGGCTGAATATATCCCAGCGCCGCACTGAACCACACGTAGTAGATCAGCATAGCGATGAAGTAAGGCAAAAGGATCGACTTCAGCCGTCCTTTATAGTATAGCGCAACGCTTATGCGCCGCCCGCGCGGCAGCGTCAGTTTTACGCCGCTGAGGAGAAAGAAGCCGTATACGCTCACAAAGCTGAGCTTTTGCAGGACATAGACCAGCGCAAACTGCCAACTGTCTGTTCGCAGTGCGGACACCGGCTGACTGCTGCAATGGATAAAGAGCACCATGGCACAGAAGGCCAGATTCTGCCAGCTCAGTTCACTCCTGCGTTCTGAAACGCCCATAGCTCACCTTTTCAAAACAAACTGTAATATTGTAGTAAAATATTGCAATATGGAATCAAAATTCACGCTTACTTCTTCGGCACCAGCTTTTCCTTGCCGCCCATGTACGGCTGGAGCACCTTCGGAATCAGCACGCTGCCGTCGGACTGAAGGTTGTTTTCCAGAAACGCAATGAGCATGCGCGGCGGTGCGACAACCGTATTGTTAAGCGTGTGGGGCAGATACAGCTTGCCGTCTTCGCCCTTGACGCGGATCTTCAGTCGGCGTGCCTGTGCGTCGCCGAGGTTGGAGCAGGAGCAGACCTCGAAATACTTCTGCTGGCGCGGAGACCACGCCTCAATGTCGCAGCTCTTGACCTTCAGGTCGGCAAGGTCGCCGGAGCAGCACTCAAGCTGGCGGACAGGAATGTCCATGCTGCGGAACAGCTCGACACTCCACTTCCACATCTGCTCATACCACTTCATGGAATCCTCGGGCTTACAGACTACGATCATTTCCTGTTTTTCAAACTGATGGATGCGGTACACACCGCGCTCCTCAATGCCGTGGGAGCCCTTTTCCTTGCGGAAACAGGGGGAGTAGGAGGTCAGCGTCTGCGGCAGCTTGCTCTCGGGAATGACCTCGCCGATGAAGCGGCCGACCATCGAGTGCTCGCTCGTGCCGATGAGGTAGAGGT
>JAXYYF010000150.1:0-7750 GCA_037419475.1 bacterium | reverse complement strand
GGGTGTGCATGTCGGCCAGCTGGAACTGGGTGTTCTGGAACTGGCTCAGGCGGCGGCCGAACTGGATACGCTCCTTGGTGTACTTGACAGCCTCGTTGATGGCACCTTCAGCCAGACCCAGAGCCTGAGAAGCAATACCGATACGACCGCCGTCGAGGGTCTTCATAGCGATCTTGAAGCCTTCGCCTTCCTTACCGAGCAGGTTCTCCTTGGGAACGACGCAGTCCTCGAAAACGAGGTCGCAGGTGGAGCTGCCGCGGATACCCATCTTCTTCTCGTGCTTACCGGTGGAGAAACCGGGGAAGCTGTTCTCAACGATGAAGGCGGAGATGCCGTGGTTGCCCTTGGACTTGTCGGTCATGGCGAACACGACGAAAGTATCGGCCACGTTGCCGTTGGTGATGAAGCACTTGCTGCCGTTGAGGACGTAGTCGCCGTTCTCGTTCTTGACAGCGGTGGTCTGCTGGCCGGAGGCGTCGGTACCGGCGCCGGGCTCGGTCAGACCGAACGCGCCGATCTTGCGGCCGGACAGAAGGTCAGGCAGATACTTCATCTTCTGCTCCTCGGTGCCGTTCTCGAAAATGGGAGCGCAGCAGAGGGAGGTGTGGGCGGAAACGATAACAGCGGTGGTGCCGCAAACCTTAGCGAGCTCCTCCACGCACATGGCATAACTGAGAACATCGCCGCCGGCGCCGCCGTACTGCTTCGGGAAGTAAATACCCATCATGCCGAGCTTGGCCATCTTTTCGACGGTCTCCATGGGGAAGCGCTCTTCCTCATCGAGTTCTTCGGCTAAAGGCTTGACTTCGGTTTCTGCAAATTCGCGATACATTTTGCGAACCAGCAGATGCTCTTTGGACAGATGGAAATCCATAGTCTTTTTGCTCCTTCACTATAAATTATTTGGATTGTCTAATTTTTCACAAATCAGTCCCGTTCTTCTGCATTATAAGCTTTTGCCGCCCAATACGCAAGAACAACTCGCACAGAAGAAAATAATTTGAAACTTTCAACAAATATTCCATTCTTTTTTTATTCTTTCTGCTCATTATTCTGCAAGATACCCTTCATTCTTCATATTCTTTCTCTTCCGCGTTCTTTCTGCACGCAAAAAAAGCAGCCTGAGACAGTGTCTCAGGCTGCTGCGGAATCATTTCGCGTATTCAATGACCTTTGTCTCGCGCAGAACGTGAACCTTGATCTGGCCGGGATATTCCAGCTCGCTTTCAATGCGCTTGGCAAGCTCGCGGGCCAGAATGACCATATCGTCCTCGCTTACCTGCTCGGGCCTGACCATCACACGCACCTCGCGGCCCGCCTGAATGGCGTAGGAGGTCTCGACGCCGGGGTAGGAGCCGGTGATCTCCTCAAGCTTTTCAAGGCGCTTGATATAGTTCTCGATGTTCTCGCGGCGGGCGCCGGGACGTGCGGCAGAAATCGCATCGGCCGCCTGCACCAGACAGGCCACGATGGTCTGCGGCTCAACATCGTTGTGGTGCGCCTGCACCGCGTGAATCACATCCTCGCGCTCGTGATACTTGCGCAGGAACTCCACACCGAGTGCGACATGCGTGCCCTCGAGCTCATGGTCAACGGCCTTGCCGATGTCGTGCAGCAGACCGGCACGCTTCGCTGTGGCGACATCCGCGCCAAGCTCGGCGGCCATCATGCCGGCAAGATGTGCGACCTCAATGGAATGCTGGAGCACATTCTGACCGTAACTCGTGCGATAATGCAGCCGTCCGAGCATCTTGACCAGCTCGGGATGCAGTCCACGCACGCCGGTCTCGAGAACCGCGCGTTCACCCTCGGACTTGATGACGGCGTCCACCTCGCGGCGGGCCTTTGCAACCATTTCCTCAATGTGGGTGGGATGGATGCGGCCATCCGCGATCAGCTTCTCAAGCGCCAGACGCGCGACCTCGCGGCGCACCGGCTCGAAGCAGGACACCGTGATCGCCTCGGGCGTATCATCGATGATGAGGTCGACACCCGTGAGCGTCTCAATAGTGCGGATGTTGCGGCCTTCACGGCCGATGATGCGCCCCTTCATTTCGTCATTGGGCAGGGGAACCACACTGACGGTAATTTCGGCGACATGGTCGGCGGCACAGCGCTGGATGGCTGAGGCCACGACCTCGCGGGCATACTGGTCGGCCTCGTCCTTGGCCCGGGCCTCGATCTCCTTGATCTTGAGGGCGGTCTCGTGCGTGACCTCAGACTCGACCTGATCGATCAGGTACTTCTTCGCGTCTTCAGCGGTAAAGCCGGAGATGCGCTCAAGCATTTCGGTCTGGCTGCGCTTGATGATCTTGATCTCTTCATTCTCCTTATCCAGAGCAGCATGCTTCTGGGCAAGGGCCTCTTCCTTCTTTTCGATCGCGTCGGTCTTGCGGTCGATGTTTTCTTCCTTCTGCTGTAAACGGCGTTCCTGCTTTTGCAGATCCGTGCGGCGTTCCTTTTCTTCCTTCTCGTATTCCTTGCGCGAGCGGAGGATCTCTTCCTTCGCCTCTAACGTAGCTTCACGCTTCTTGTTTTCCGCGCTTTTGATCGCCTCATTGATGATGCGAAGCGCTTCGTCCTCTGCGTTGGCAATTTTTTCCTTGTCGTTTTTCGCTTTTTTGTTGCGGTAGAGAATACAAGCAAGAATACCAATGAAAAGTCCCGCCGCCAAGCCAATAGCAAGGCTGGGTAAATCCATTCTATTCCTCCTGTGTCCCTTTTTTGCATCATAGGCTCTCTCCGGGCATGCGCCCCGTGTGTGAACCAATGTATATCAAAACGGGTTTTTTGAATCAACAAATGGGAGATCCCCTTCTCTCCCCTCCATAAATCCACGGATTATTGTAACCTTTTTGTAAACAAGTGTCAAGGGCAAACTATTTGTCAAATAACGGTGCAGACATACAGTTTCCGCCGTGCCCGGCACATGGCATCAAGTGCGGATATATGCCTCCGCCGCATATCCCGCAAGGCCATTATAGTTTACCACGCTCCAGCCCTGCCATGTGCCGTAGGCCGTGACAGCGGAGCCGTTCGGCATGAGTGCGATCGTTTCCCCCGATGCGCTCGGATAGGCGCGCAGACGCAGCGGCGCACCGTTTGTGGCAACGATACCCTGTGCGGCGGGCTGCGGCTCGACAAACGGCAGGCCAAAGTAATCCGTCAGCGCATGGGCCAGTGTCCGTGCGATCTCATCCATATTGTTCTCCACCCACGCCGCGTCCGCATAGTTATCGTGATAGCCGAGTTCGAGAAGATTAGCCGGGAACCTCGATTGGCGCACCTCGCCGAGCGTCGTGGTGGACGCCGTGCGCACAAGTCCCGGCAGCGGATAGATCTCCTTGAGCTGCGCGGCGAATAGCTCTGCCGCGCGTGCTCCTTCCCCGCTTCCGGGATAGTAAAAGGCAATAATCCCACGTACATTGCCGCTGTTGGCCGGGGCGGCAGCATTGGAATGAAGCGCAAGGTAAAAATCAAAGCCGCCGAGTGCATTAGCCTGTGCGATGGAGCTCGCCGCTGTCATATCCGGCGTATTGCGCACAAATCTGATCGCGTTGGAATAAAGATACGGCTCAAGCGCATCCGCGAGGAGATTCATATTGTACTCCTCGCTGCCGCTTCCGGTGATATACGGATTTCCCTCCTGCGTGGAAGGGCTCAAATAGATCCTTGGCATGACAAAACCTCCTTTTCAGGAAAGTCTATGAGGCGGCATAAAAAAAGAGACGCCATAGGCGTCTCTTTTTTAATGTATCAGCATTACAGGGAAATCAAGCTTTCACTTTCTTCTCCTTGGCATTTTCCGCTCTCTGGAGGAGGAAGATCGCAGCCAGAACCACAATGCCGATGATATCGGAGATCGTTTCCGGATAGATCATCAGCAGACCGCCGGTGATCAGGATGATGCGGGTGAGCCACTTCATATCGCGGATCAGGTAGCCCATCAGGCCGGAGGCGATGGAGAGCATACCGAACGTCGCCGTAACCGTGATGGACACGACCTCGAACACGCCGGGATTGCCGACGAAGATCAGCGCATTATTGTAGGCGAAGATATAGGGAATGATAAACGCCGCGATGGCAAGGCGGGTCGCGTTCCACGCGGTCTTCATCGGGGGCGCCTTGGCGATGGCGGAGCCGGCGTAGGCAGCCAACGCGACAGGAGGCGTGATGTCCGCCACGATGCCGAAGTAGAAGCAGAACATGTGTGCCGCCATGAGGTTCAGGCCCATACCGGTGGCCAGGATCGGCGCACAGGTGGTGGCCATGATGATGTAGTTCGCGGTGGTAGGCACGCCCATGCCGAGCACGATGCAGCAAAGCATCGTCAGCACCAACGCAATAATGAGGTGGTCGCCGGCGATACCGACGATCGCGCTGATGAGCACCTGACCGAGGCCGGTCATGGTGACGACGCCGGCGATGATACCGGCCATACCACAGGCCACGCCGACAGACAGGCAGTTTTTGCCGCCGTTTTCAAAGGCGTCGATGATGGTAGGCAGGCTTTTGGCGTTCGGGCGGCTGATGACGTAATTCACGACCATCAGCGCCAGCGCAATGCCGAGGCAGAGCTTGATGCCGTGCTCACCCATAAAGGTTCCCGGCTCAAAGCTGCGGACCGTCAGCGTCATAAACAGCAGCGGAATCAGGGGCAGCGCCATGACGAGCTTTTTCTTTCCCGTCTCACGGCTGACCATGGAGACGACGACGCAGTAGAGCGTTGCGTACACAGCAGCGGTCGCCATCGTGAAGCCGACCATGATCATGTAGACCAGAACGACCAGCGGGAGGATCAGGTACATCTGCGGCAGCAGGAGCTTCCACTTGGGCAGCTCCTCGCGGGGCAGGCCTCTGAGGCCGAGCTTCTTGGCCTTGAAGTGCACGCCGAGAAAAATGCCGAGGAAGTACAGGAACGCGGGCAGGATCGCACGTACAATGATCTTGGAGTACGGAACATTGACCATTTCCGCCATCAGGAACGCCGCAGCACCCATGATCGGGGGCATGATCTGACCGCCGGTGGAGGCCGCCGCCTCGACCGCGCCGGCAAATTCAGCGGGGTAGCCAGTCTTCTTCATCATCGGGATGGTGACGGAGCCGGTGGTGACGGTGTTGCCGACGGAGGAGCCGGAAACCATACCGCACAGGGCGGAGGAAACGACGGCGACCTTCGCCGGGCCGCCGGAAGCCCAGCCGACGAGCGCATTGGCACAGTCGATGAAGAAGTTCGCAACACCTGTCGCCTCAAGAAACGCGCCGAAGATAACGAACAGCGCAATATAGGTCGAGCAGACGCCGATGGGCGTACCGAGGATACCGGTGGTGGTGTAGAACAGGTTGTACATCACGGTCTTGAGGTCCTTGCCCGCGCCGAGGAAGGCGTAGAGCACGAACACGCCGGACACGCAGATGATGGGCATACCAACAACACGGCGGCAGCACTCAACCAGAATCAGGGAGCCGACGATCGCCAGCACAATCAAAGTGGGAATCGTTACGGACCCAATGGTGATCGGAAATACTTTCTGAATACGAGTACCGGCCGACACGATAGTCTTCAGGTTCATGGGGTAGAAGAAGTAGCAGAATGAGCCGACAAGCGCCATGGCGATATCGTACCACGGCATGTGGTTGACCTTCTGCGAACCCTTCTTGATGGGGTAGTAGATAAAGACCAACAGGATCACGCACCCAAGGAAGATAGGACGGCGCGCACGCTCATCCATCTTGAGGAACATGTTCATGATGATCAGGAAGATACCGAAGATCGCCGTGAACCAGCGGATGATCTGCTTGGGCTTGCCCTCCCAGATGCGGGTGTTGGACTCACGGTCGTATTTTTTCATGATCGCTTCAACGTCTTCCATGGTTCCGACTTCCGAGCCGGCAGCGACGCTGTTGAGCTTTTCGTTTTCGGACATACGCAGTCTCCTCCTTGTTTTATTTCAGCACCGCACGCTCACACGAGCCAGAACTCGTAATTAAAGCGCACCGGCGCGTTCCTTCCACACAAATCACGCAGACTGACCTCCATACCGTTCACACTCAGCACATGGTCGTATATCGTGCCGACAATGTAACCGACGTCGGTTCGATCTTGATGAATGTTTCCAATGACCATTTCCCAGCCCTTGTAATCCGGCCGGTCCACATAGACCTTTCCCAGCGTCTCGCCCGGATTGAGCTCCGTCTGCACGCCGGCGCCGAACGCGCCGTAAATGGTCTCTTCCACATAAATCGTTCTGTCGCTTATTTCGTAGGTATCTGTCAGGGGGTATTTGTTGACAGAGTGGATAAATGTCACAGAAAAGCGCTCCCCCTCCTCCATGCGGTAGCGGGCGTAAACCTCGCCGGTATCGCGGTTGCGGAGGGTGAGATAATATCCTGTGCGGGGGATCAGCAGGACAGCCGCTGCAATAATCAGTATTATTGCAGCGGCTGCGCTTATGTATCTACGCAAATGCAGATGCACGTCAACACACTTTCAAAGCGATTGACTTACAGGACGCCGATTTCCTTGTAGTACTTCTCAGCGCCGGGATGCATGGTGACGGTGGCGCCGGCGGAAGCGGATTCAGCGTTGAGCAGGCCGAACTTGGCGTGACCCGCGGTAAGAGCCTCCTGATTATCGAACATGCCCTTGAGCATCTCGTAAACAACATCCTCGGAGAGGGTCTCGGAGGCGACGAGAGTAGCCTGAATGGCGACGCAGACAACATCCTTGTCCTGACCGGTATAGGTGTTGGCCTTGAGGTCGTCGCGGATCAGGAAGGGATACTCGCTCTGGATGGCGGCGAGCTCATCCTCGGTCAGGGAGACGAGGTTGATGGTGTTGGTGGTGGCATAGTCAACGATAGCGGTGGTGGGAGCGCCGGCAACGGTGAAGGCGGCGTCGATCTTGCCGTCCTTGAGCTGGTCAACGCCATCCTGGAAGGTGCCGTTGACGGCCTTGATGTCGTTCTCGGTCAGGCCGGCAGCGTTGAGGACCTGCCATGCGTTGATCTCAGTACCGGAACCAACGTCGCCCACGCAGACGGTCTTGCCCTTGAGGTCGGCAACAGAGTTGATGCCGGGCTTGGCAAGGATCTGAACGGTTTCGTTGTAGATACCGGCGACCCACAGTGCGCTGGTCTCGGGCTCACCCTCGAAGGAGTAGGTGCCGGAGTGTGCGTAGCTGATGACGTCGGACTGAAGAATGGCCATCTGCGCGTCGCCATCGGTGATCATGTTGACGTTCGCAACAGAAGCGCCGGTGGATTCAACGGAGAGCTTGGAGAGGCTCAGCTTGGGGCCGAGGACGGTCTGAAGCACACCGCCGACAGCATAATAGGTGCCGGAGGTGCCGCCGGTCGCGAGAACGATATCAACAGGGCCTTCAGCGGGCGTCTGAGCATCGGGGGGTTCAGGAGTGTCAGGTGTGTCAGCGGTATCCTTCTGGCCGCAGGCAACCAGAGCGAATACCATGGCGACGGACAGGATGAGGGCTAAGAACTTTTTCATACGCAATCTCCTTTTCGTTTTCCCGTCTTGTCAGCGCTCGACCCGATCCGAGCTTCTTTGCATGGTATCCAGTGATGCCATGCAAAAACTGTCGGCCGACAGCTTCGCAGCTTTCAAAACGGTCAATGTACCTCTGTGAGGTGCCCTCATTATAACTTATTGCAAGTTTTATTGCAAGATATTTTTGAATGTTTGGCTATTTTAACAAAATATTGCCAATTTAGTTTTTTAATTCGATTTTAAT
>JAXYYF010000149.1:0-2568 GCA_037419475.1 bacterium | reverse complement strand
TGTTCATGATCGTCGGATCGAACTGCGAGAGCGTGTACACGCCCAGATTGGAGCACTGGTCGGCAATACGCTCGGCATTGATAAGGATATCAAGGAAGATCAAGCCCGCATAGACCGTGCACTGTCCGTCCCGCAAACGGCGGATATGGTTGGCACGCAGCGTCGAGACCATGTCGTCCACAACCTCCTCTACCGGCTCGATGCGGCGGGCCGTCTGCGCATCGAGTGCAATGAAGCTGTTATACGCATAGTCAAGGATTTCTCCGAGCGCCTCACCAAGTACGGTAAGCTCGTTCTGCGCCATGGCTGAGAACTCCACACCCCTTGAGCGCAGCTCAGTGGCATTTTCCGTCAGATTTACCGCATAGTCTCCGATGCGCTTGAACTCGCTGAAGCACTGGATGTAATAATTGAGCAGATCATTGCCGTGGCCGGTCGACACATGGCTGGAGAGCTTGATGAGGTAGTTGTCCACGCTGTCCGCCAGCGCGTCGATATGATCCTCGTTCTGATTGATAACGTCGATCGTCTTCTGATCGAACTGATGCAGTACCTCGACCGCACTCATCACACCGGACCGCGCAAGGCGCGCCATGGTGGAAATCGCATCCGACGCGGCGGAGAGCGCCAGCGCAGGAGAGGCAAAGAACTTTTCATCGAGCTGTGAGAGCTCGTGGTCAACATTTTCGCCAAGCTTCATGTCATCCTTGACCAGAATCCGAGCCAGCTTCTCAAACTGTCCGCACACCGGCAGCAGCAACACAGCGGTAGACAGGCGGAAGATCGTGTGCACGTTCGCGATCGAGCCGGAGGTCATTGTCTGTTCCCACAGCTCGTTGAGGATGCCTGTGTGATGCAGAATCGTCAAGGCCGTAATAATAATGACCGACGCGCAGAGGTTGAAGATGATATGAACGACGCCGGTGCGCTTCGCATCCGCCTTGGAACCGATGGAGCAGACGATTGCCGTCGTCACGCAGTCACCGATGTTAACGCCGATGATGATCGCATAGACCGAACCGAAGGTCAGCGCACCCGTCATGGAGAGCGCCTGTAAAATACCAATGGTCGCCGACGAGCTCTGGATCAGGAATGCCACGCCCGTGCCGGCCAGAAAACCGAGCAGCGGCTTGTCCGCCAGACCGACGAACATCTGCGTGAACGACGCTGACTCACTCAGCGGACTGACTGCCGCAGTCATGTTCAGAAGGCCGGTGAAGAGAATGCCGAAGCCCATGGCGATGCCGCCGATCGTATCGCTGTTGCGCGTTTTTACCGCCATGAGCAGCAAAATGCCGATGATCGCCGCCAAAGGCGCCAGCGTCGACGGCTTGAAGAGGTTGAGCCACGAGCTGCCGTCCGCATTCAGGTCCAGCAGGCGGATGATCTGGCCTGTGACCGTCGTGCCGACATTTGCGCCCAGTATGATTCCAAGCGACTGATGAAGCGTCAGCACACCGGCGCCGACAAGGCCGGATGTGAGAACAATGGTCGCCGTTGAGCTCTGGATCGCCGCAGTCACTGCGAGGCCAAGCAGAAAGCCGACGAGCGGATTGTTCGTTACACGCTCCATCGCAGCCTTGAGCGCACCGGACGAACCCTTTTTCAGTCCGTCACCCATAAGCTGCATGCCGTAAAGGAAGAGAGCAAGTCCGCCGAAAAGCGAGATAAAGTTGAATATCGTCATAGCTCCACCAGTTTTCTCTCAGATCTTATGTTCAATGTAATTTCCTTCCGTCAAATGGGAAGCATCAGCGCATGCCAATCTTCACCAAATACTATGGTATCAGAAATTTACAGAATTGCAAGGAAATTTGAAAGGGATTCCCATATGATTTTCTGATCGATCTTTTCCTTGCAATTTTCCCCGGACATGGTACAATGATGCCATCAAACGTCATCGTAAAGAGGAGGAACCCTATCATGCTTCAATCCAGCAGCCCCATCGGTGTGATGGATAGCGGCATCGGCGGCCTGACCGTCGTGCGCGAGCTTCAGCGTATTCTGCCCGGCGAAGACATTATTTATTTTGGCGACAGCGCCAACTGCCCCTACGGCAACAAAACAGCGGATCAGATTTTCGAATTAAGCTGCCATATGCTCCGTTTCCTTGGCGACAATGGCGTGAAATGCACAGCCATTGCCTGCAATACCATCTCTACCATGGCCGAACGGCTGCGTCCGTGCTTCGATTATAAAATCATCAGCATCGTCGAGGCAGCCGCTGAATACGTGATTCGCGAAAAGCTGAAAAGCGTTGGCCTGATCGCCACTGAATTTACGGTCGCCTCCGGCAAATACGCAGAACTCATTCACGCCGGCGTGCCGGATTGCCATGTGGTCGGTAAAGGCTCGCCAAATTTAGCAGCATTGGTAGACCGAGGAGACTTCAATCAGCACGATATCAATACTGAAATTAAGACGCAGGTAGACAATATCCTCGCACGTGAGCCGGTAAAGGATCTCATCCTCGGCTGTACGCACTACCCCATCGTAGAGGAAAACTTTCATGCATGTTACCCGGAGCTGCGGCTTATCAATCCGGCGCTCGAGCAGGCCAATGCCGTC
>JAXYYF010000148.1:0-8702 GCA_037419475.1 bacterium | reverse complement strand
TTGAGAACTTTGACCGAGCGCTCTCCCATCCGGATGGGAATGATTTAGAGAGACTCAGAAAGATAATTGTACGATAGCATCTCAACATGATCTGACAAAAGGCAGGCTGTCGCTCGGAATGGGCGGCGGCTTGCCCTTCATGCCCTCACTAAAATATTGCTAATATTGTGTAGATTTTTTGCAAGCTCCGTTTTATAATGTAAAATAGAGTATATATGCGGTGAGAGCGCCTGTTCGGCGCTTTTTACCTGCCCGGCATGAACGCTCATGTCGCAAAGTCCATCAATATGGAGACGCAGAAAAACACGCTCGCCTCCTGTATTCGTCGATGAACGGAAAGGATATTTATGGATCGAAAGAGACTGCTGATCGCGGATGACTCGGAAATGAACCGCGCGATCCTGGCAAATATGCTCGACCACGATTTTGAGATCATCGAGGTCTCGGACGGCCGCGAGGCCATTGCGGCCCTCCAGACCTATCGGGGCAAGCTTTCCGCCCTGCTGCTGGATATCGTCATGCCGGAAATGGACGGCTTTGAGGTGCTCCGTGAAATGAAGGAGCGCGGCTGGATCGAGGACATCCCCGTCATCATGATCTCCGCCGAAACGGGCACCTCCTATATCGACCGTGCGTTCGAGCTGGGCGCATCTGACTACATCAACCGTCCCTTTGCCGCCAGCATCGTCCGCCGCCGCATCATCAATACCATCCTGCTGCACACGAAAAAGCAGCAGCTGATGGACGTCGTCTCCGACCGCCTTTACCGGCAGGAGAAAAACAACGAGGTCATGCTCTCTATCCTCGCCTATGCGATGGAATACCGCAGCGGCGAGGGCGGGCTGCACATGCAGGGCGTCGAGTACCTGACCAATCTTCTGCTGCGCCGCCTGATGGAGAAAACGAACCGCTACGTCATCGACCACGCGGACGTGGATGTGATCTGTTTGGCCTCCAGCCTGCACGACATCGGCAAGCTGATGATCTCCGAGGATATCCTCAAAAAGCCCGGTAAGCTCACCGACGAGGAATATGCCATCATCAAGCAGCACACGCGCATCGGTGCGCAGATCATCTCCCAACTGCCGATTTATCAGAACGAAAAGCTGGTCAAATACGCCATCGAGGTCTGCCGCTGGCACCACGAGCGCTGGAACGGTGAGGGCTATCCGGCCGGTCTCAAGGGCGACAGCATCCCCATTGCCGCGCAGATCGTCTCCCTTGCCGACGCGTATGACGCGCTCACGAGCGAGCGCAGCTACAAGCAGGCCTTCTCCCACGAAAAGGCGCTCGCCATGATCCACAACGGCGAGTGCGGCAGTTTTAATCCGCTGCTTCTGGAATGTCTGGACGAGATCTCCGGCACGGTCAAGCAGAACGCAGCCAAGAAGACCTCTCAGGAACAGCCCGCCATCCACCGCGCTGTAGAGGAGCTCTACCGCGGGCAGAATCTTTCCTCCGCCCGCACGACCCGGCAGATTGAGGAGGCCCATGCCAAGCAGGACTTCTTCCTCCGGCTCACCGACGAGATCTGGTTTGAATACACCGCCCAGCCCTCTTCGATCCGCCTGTCAAACGGTGCGGCGGAGCAGACCGGACTTTCCCAAACGATCGTCGATCCGACAGAAGACACTGATTTCCTCGCCATTGTCGGCGGAGAAACGATAGAGCAGATGCGCCGGGAGTTTCGAAAGCTTCCTATGGACGAGACCTATTTTGAGATGACGGCGACGATCGTGCTCAACGGCAGGCCGAAGCTGTGCCGCATGGCGGCCCTCATTATCCGCTCCGTCAACGACCCGTCGCACTGCGTCTCACTCATCGGCCGCGTGATCGACATTGACGACGGCTACCGCAGGCTTGAGAGCTACGACCTCTCAGCCTCCGCGCTGGCGGATGAGCAGCTTTTGCTGCCCATCACCGCAGGCGCGGACGGCGTTTTAAAGCTTACGCATGAGCAGCTCGACCTCGTCATGCAAAGCTACCGCGCCATGTTCCAGCTCGTTCGGCTGGTCGACCCCGAGATCTGCATGCAGCTCACCGCCGGCGCCGATGGGACCGCAGTGGAAAACAATGACCCCTGCTACTCCATGTGGGGCAAAACACGCCGGTGCGAGCACTGCATCTCGCAGGATGTCGTCCGTCTGCGCAAAACGCAGAATAAGATCGAGATGATCGGCAACGACGTTTACTATGTTTTAGCTATGTACGTGGAGGTGGACGGGTTCCCCTACTCGCTCGAATGTGTCAACCCGATCCGCCCGGACGACATGATCGGCGGGGAGAACGAGAACCTGCTCAGTCAGCTTCTGGTGCGCAACCGTCAGGTCTACATTGATTCCGCCACCCGCGTCTTTAACCGCCGCTATTATGACGACCGCCTGCGCGGCTTGCGCGGCGAATACGCCATGGCGATGATCGACATTGATAACTTCAAGCATATCAACGACCGCTTCGGCCATACCGCCGGCGACGCGGCGCTTTACAGCATCGCGCAGAACATCCGCTCCGTGCTGCGCAGCAGCGACGAGCTGGTGCGCTACGGCGGCGACGAATTCTTCCTGCTCTTCCACGGCCTGCCCGAGCACATCCTTGAGCGCAAGCTTGAGGACATCTGCCGCGCGGTCCGCGCCATCACTCTTCCGGAATATCCCGGACTTACATTCAGCGCAAGCATCGGCGGCATGTACGGCATCGGCTGTATCGCCGACCTGATCCGAAAGGCTGATATCGCGCTCTATCAGGCAAAAACAACGAAAAATCGTGCTGTGCTATATAAGGAGACTCCCCATGAAACTCACTGAATTTTACCAGACCGTCGGCGGCGACTATGTCGATGCCATGAGCCGTCTGCAAAACGACGCCTTTATCGTCCGTTTCCTGCGCATGCTCCCGCGCGACGGCAGCATGGCTCTGCTGACCGAGGCCGTTGCGGCCTCTGATGTGGAAAAAGCCTTCCGCGCCGTCCATACGCTCAAGGGCATCTCGCTCAACCTGAGCCTGAAAACACTTGCCGCGGCCTGCTCCGACATGACCGAGGCGCTGCGCGGCAAGACGGAGTTCCCTGCACAGGCGCAGTCTCTCTATGAGGCTGTAAGCCGGGAATACGCGCGCGTGAGTGCGGCGCTTGAGCAGCTGGAGGCCTGAGGGCGCAGCGGATCGGCTTATGATGATAAAAAGCAGCTATCAGGAGGGCCTGTACCATCAGGACGGCTTCGACCTTTCCGCCGGCAGTATGGAGGATGAGATCTGCCTGCTGCTGAGCCAGAACCATGGCGTCGGCATCCTCGGCGGCTATTACGACCGCCGTCTCCCACTGTGCATGGTCAGTGAGCTGACCATGCAGATGCTCGGCTACGGCTCGGCGGAGGAATTTGAAAAAGCGACCGGGAACTGCATGGCCGGTCTGGTCAGCGGCGGCTGGTCCGAGGCGGAGTTCTCCGCGCTTGACGGTGCCTGTGAAATGTATCTGCGCGGACGGGGGAAGGATCTCCGCGTCCGGCTCGTCAAGCACAATGCCGCTCCCGTATCGGGCCGCCGGCTCTGGCTCGCCTCCGTGTGCGACATGGACGCGCTGTATCAAAAGGAGCTTCAGGTCGCCCGCATCACGCAGGAAAAGCGGCAGCAGGAGCTTGCCCAGCAGGCCAAGCTGGAAAAGGCCAACCGCAGGCTGGAGCAGCAGAAGGTCGCGCTTGAGCGCGCCCTGTCCGCGGCGGAGCTTAACAATGAGGTCATTGCCGCCATCGGAAAAATTTACTGTCTGATCTACCTGCTCGATCTGGTTAAGGGAACCTTCGAGGAAATCTCAGTCAACGAGAGCGCCCACTGGCTCACCGGCAACCACGGCCGGATCGTCAGGCGCTTCCCCGACGCCTGCCGGAAAACGGTCGCGCCGGACTATCAGGAGCGCATGCTCGCCTTTCTGGACGTCTCCACGCTTTCCGAGCGTCTGCATGGGCGGGATGAGATCTCGCTGGAGTATCAGACGATCACCGGCAACTGGCACCTCGGCCGGTTCATCGTGCAAAAGCGCGGCGAGGAGGGCAATGCGACCGCCGCGCTCTACGCCGTCCAGATCATCAACGAGCAGAAGCGGCAGGAGCTGGAATATGAGCAGCGTCTGGCCAACACCGCCGAAGAGGCTCAGCGCGCCAATCTGTCCAAAACGGATTTTCTGCGCCGCATGAGCCACGACATCCGCACGCCCATCAACGGCATCCTCGGCATGATCGAGGTCGGCGAATACTACAGCAGCGACCTTGATCGACAGTCTGAGTGCCGCCGCAAGATCCGCGAGGCCTCCCAGCTTCTGCTCGAGCTGGTGAACGAGGTTCTTGATATGGGCAAGCTGGAGTCCGGCGAGATCGTTTTGGAAGAGCGTCCGTTTGATCTGGTCGTATTGCTCGACTCCATCGGCGCCCCCCTTGACCAGACGGCAAAAGAGCGCGGCATCCGCACCGAGCATCCGCCGCGCCAGCTGACGCACACCGCGCTTGTCGGCAGCCCTGTGCACCTCAAGCGGCTGCTGATGAACATTTACAGCAATGCCGTGAAGTACAACAAGGACAACGGCTCCATCACGCACACGACACGCGAGCTTCGCAGCGACGGCAAGACCGCGTGGATCGAATTTACCTGATGCGGCGACCGTTCCCATCTTCGCCATGACGGCCCACGCCTTCACGGAGGACCGCCGCCAGTCGCGCGAGGCCGGGATGAACGAACATCTGACCAAGCCGCTCGATCCCTCCGCCCTGATCCAGACGCTCGCCAAATACCGCAAAAACTGAAAACCGATATGGAAAGGGAGCGCTCTGTACACAGAGCGCTCCCTTTTTTTCAATTTTCTCCCATCGCGTAAACCATGTCCCAAAAGCGCAGATCAAAAAGGCAGCACTTTTCAAAAATCTCGCAAAGCCGCTGCACTGTCTCCTCATCGGCCGATGCGCCGAGCGCGTCGATCCGGTCGATCAGCGCCTGATTGGTCCTGCGGTATTCTTCGGAAGCATAGCCGGCAAACCACGCGCCGTAATTTTCGTCACGGAGCGCGTCCGGACAGCGCCCGGCTATCTTTTCGGCGATGTACGCATAGCTCCACGAGCAGTTCAAAAGCGTCACAAGACCGGTCAGCACGTCCCCTGTCTGCGCCTCGCAGAGCATGTAATGGCTGTAAGCGCTGTTGTCAATGTGAGTACGTGCATCACGGATCTCCTCCTCCGTGACGCCGAGACGCTTCATATACGGAAGATGCGTGCGGAATGTCTCACCGATCGTCTCTGCCATCTCTCCGCTGAGAAAACGGATCTGCTCAAAGTCGTCGGCCTTCTGGATAATTGCCGCAAAGATCTTCACGTAATCCTTGAGGTAGAGATAATCCTGAAGCATATAGTAGCGGAACTTTTCCATCGGCAGCGTGCCGTCCGCCATCTGCGTCACAAACGGATGGCAGAGATACTGCGGCCAAATCTGTTCCGTGCGCGCATAGAGCCTTTGCGAAAGCTTCACGCCGTTCTCCTCTTTCATTTATGGGCGATGATCGCAACATAGCCGCCGCTCTGATACCCGGGGACCACGTCCTCTACATCCTCATTGGTGTACATCGGGTTCTTCAGAAGCGTCTGATAGAAGTCAAAGTCGTGGAAGCCGAGCGCCTTGAGCGCGTCGATCTTCTCCTCCGTGGAATGCCACACGCCCGCACAGCACAGCTCGAGCGGGTACGGCAGCCCGGGCATGACGCCGTTAAGCGACGGATGATTGAACGTGCCGACAGCCTTGGCCAAAAGGTACATAAACCCGAACGCGCTTTCCTTGGGAACGTCCAGAGAAATAAACTTGCCATTCGGCTTGAGTGCCTTTCTGCAAACGTCAAATGCACGCGTGAGATCCTCCATATAGCTGGAGCTGCCGTTGAGATAGATCACGTCATATGCATTTTCCTCCAGCTCGGCTTCTTCGATCGCACCGAAGGCGATGACGTTCACGCCGCGCTTCTGCGCGATCGCGCCCATGTCATGCGAGGGCTCAATCCCCTCGACGCCGCTGCAATCAATCATGCTCTCAAACAGGCCGCTGCCGCAGCCGACGGAAAGCACACGCTTGCCCGCAATATCGCCGATCGCCTTTTGGAACAGGCGAAGCTCGCTCTGGAACATATTCTCGTTTTCCATGAACCATGCGTCATACTGCGCCGCGTAGCCGTCAAATTTTGGTTTCATCTTCAATGGATCCTTTCTGTGTATCAATTTTTTTAAGGGCTCTGCATACTGCTTCCAAGCCCATTTTTACCGGAAATGCAGTCCTCGTTTTGATCGTCGGAGCCGCCGCAGGACAGGGGGCGGACGCACCGAATCTCATATTTTTAAAATATTTTCTATCATAGCATAAATATTTCTGCTCTGCAACGCTATTTACAGCCGGACTTTTTCCTCTTGCTTTTTCGGTCCTTTCCCCATATAATCCAATCATACCCTGCCGGAAGGCATGTCCGTCCTTATCATCCGAGAGTATCCGCGCCGCAAAGCGCAGAATGAATCCGTTCCAGAAAGGAGATCCATATGAAGCGAAGCGCCGTCATTGCGATCCTGACCTTGCTCGCATCCCTCACATTTTCCGCCTGTGCACCCGCAACCCCTGCCGTTCAGACGCCGGACGGTTCCAACATCGCCGGAGACGGCGCATCAGCGGAAGCGCCGGATCATGATGCTGCAAATGCGGCTGAATTTTTGAATGATATCGGAAAAACGCTCAGTGAACTAAAACGTGAGCATCCGGAAGGCAAATCGATCATACAGCCGGACGGCTTCCCGGACAATGCCGCCGTATGCTTCGGAACTCCCGATGCGGAATATCTTTACTTCTTTTTTGGAGCCCAGAGCGGTGATGCGGAAAAGGCTATGAATGAATGTGAAGGCCGGCTCAAATGCGCTGGTTTTCTCACCACAGCAGGTACACTTTTCCCGGGAATGGAAGATGATATGTCTTTTCAGGATTTCTTCTCCCTGATCGATGTCGATGATTATGCGTACTTCGGAGAAGATACGGATACAACCGCACAAGGCTGGCTAAGCTTCACATATCATGGCATGGAAGTTATGGTGAATACAAATGAAGCGGCTTCTGACGGCGGATGGAATTTCACAGGAGCGGAAATCGTGAAGCGTGATGCTCCGGTATCAATTGTAGACTCAGCAATATTCAATGCCAATCGGGACATGGCGGATGCGGTCATGTTTGATCAAGCCGCATCATGAGCGTACTCTGCCCGAGCCGCTGTATCTCTTCTTTTCAGAACAGCAAAAAAGCCTTGAAACTACTGAGTTTCAAGGCTTTTCTCTGGTGCGCAGTACAGGACTCGAACCGACAAAAAGGCGTTTTAGATTGTCCCTGCCTATGCCAACCGGTACCATAATGTGGGGAAGCAGTGCGTTGTTCTTGCCATCCCATGTTGGATAATTTTATCTCATATCAACGCAGTAAGGCTAAATTTTGACTGCTGTGTAGGACATACTACTGATACTATTGCTCCTCCTCTACCGTTTTGAAATCTGTCCAGAAGCAACTGCCGATGATTGCAACGATTCAACTCACACAATGTGTGGCAGACTCGCTTATGCGGAGCGTGTAACTGCCGCCGTTTCTGTGCCCTCCCCTTTAGGCAACAAACGTGCCGAAAAGCGACAGAAAAATGGGATTATAAATATCGTCGATCAGCACGGCAAACGATGGATAGAGCACCCACGCGACATTGTGCCAGCCGTATTCCTCCATGACGGCTTTTTCGTTTGCCACGGCATTCGGTCCGGAGCCGCAGCCCCAGCCGCAGTTGCCGGCAGTCATCACCGCCGCGCCGTAGTCGCGGCCGAACAGATTGAACGAAACGAAGATACCGAACAGCGCCAGCAGAATCGCCTGCGCCAGCAGGATCACGCCCATCTGTCCTGCAACAGGTGCTAAAGCGGTAATGTCGATGGTCATGAGCACGAGCGCAAGATACAGCTCAAGGAACATGTGCTCGATGGCATCGACCTCGGCAGTATGGAACTCCATGCCGCGCGCCTCAATCACATTGCGGGCAATAGCACCGGCAAACAGACAGCCGATGAATTTCGGCATTTCAAGCGTCGGAATGCAGTCCAGCAGCGCATAGATCGGCATACCGATCGCGGCGGTTAGCAGACAGAGCGCAAAGGTTGATACCATGCGGTCGTTGCTCAGCGTTGGAGCTGCGCCGCTTGCAACAGCTTCCGGTTTGTCGTTTGGATCTGACTTCAAGCCGTGCCGTGAGATTAGGAGCGCCGCTACTGGGCCGCCGATGAGCGAGCCCATGATGTTGCCCATCGTGCCGGCGGCCACGCCGACCGTCGTCGCCGATTCCGGTGCGCCGAGATCGATGAAGATCGGTCCGAACGCCGACGCCGTGCCCACCCCGCCGGACATTGCCGCAGAGGAGCATTGCAGCGCGAGCAGCGGGTGGAGTCCGATAACATTCCCGATCAGCACGCCCACAACATCCTGCAGCGTAATGAGCAGGCAGGCAGCTATGGCAATGTTGGCGCAGAGCTTGCCGCCCGCATGTTTGAGCAGCCTCAAGCTAAAGCCAAAGCCGACGCAGAGAAAGAACAGGTTTTGGCAAAGATCCTGCACGACTTTTGTATCGAAAGAAATGGCAAGAATGCCAGTTCCCTTGAAAATGGCAATTAGGA
>JAXYYF010000147.1:0-13323 GCA_037419475.1 bacterium | reverse complement strand
TGCATGGCGACATCCTTGGCGATCTCACCGGCATCGATGCCGCCGTCGACCTTGAAGTTGACGAGCACGCCGATCTTGCCGCCGGCATGGATATACGGGGTGGAGGTGTTGGCCGCGAAGCGGGCAAAGCGGCGGACCTGAATGTTCTCGCCGATGACGAGGACCATCTCCTGACGCTCCTGCTCAACGGTACGGCCATTGCCGTAGGGAGCCGCCATCAGAGCCTCGAGATCCTTGGGGTCTTCCTTGGCGACGACAGCGGCGACGCCCTTGACAAAGTTCTGGAACTTCTCGTTCTTGCCGACGAAGTCGGTCTCGGCGTTGACCTCGACCACAACGCCCACACCGTCGATCACGGTGGCATAAGCCATGCCCTCGGCGGCAACGCGGCCGGCCTTCTTCGCAGAGGCAGCAAGGCCCTTCTCGCGCAGATACTCGATCGCCTTGTTGATATCGCCGTCGCACTCGCTCAGCGCCTTCTTGCAGTCCATCATGCCCACGCCGGTCATTTCGCGCAGATTCTTTACATCAGCAGCACTAATAGCCATATTCTTGTCCTCCTGTAAAATTTAGGCCTGAGCCTCGCCCTCGGTCTTCTCAGCCGCGGCATCCTCAGTCACTTCACCCTGCTTGCCCTCGATCATGGCGTTGGCCATAATCGAAGCGATCAGCTTGATGGCGCGGATCGCGTCGTCGTTGCCGGGGATGGGATAGTCGATCTCGTCGGGATCGCAGTTGGTATCGGCAATGGCGACAACGGGAATACCGAGCTTATGCGCTTCAGCAATGGCGTTGCGTTCCTTGCGGGTGTCGACAATGAACAGCGCGCCGGGCAGACGGTTCATTTCCTTCACGCCGCCGAGGTACTTCTCAAGCTTCTCGATCTCGCCAAGGTGCTTCATAACTTCCTTCTTGGGCAGCATGTCGAAGGTGCCGTCCTCCTGCATCTTCTTGAGCTGGTTGAGACGATCCACGCGGGTGCGCATAGTCTTGAAGTTGGTCATCATACCGCCGAGCCAGCGGGCGTTGACATAGTACATGTTGCAGCGCAGAGCCTCGTCCTTGATGGCCTCCTGCGCCTGCTTCTTGGTGCCGACAAAGAGCAGGGACTGGCCGTTCTCAGACACGCTGCGGACGAAATTGTAGGCCTCCTCGAGCTTCTTGACGGTCTTCTGCAGATCGATGATATAGATGCCGTTGCGCTCCGTGTAAATATAGGGAGCCATCTTGGGGTTCCAGCGGCGGGTCTGATGACCGAAGTGGACGCCTGCCTCGAGCAGGGCTTTCATGGATACGACGTTTGCCATTGCTTGTAGTTTCTCCTTCAAATTTAGTTTTACCTCCGAAGCCTTCATCCTCTCTGCCAACCTGATTGGCACAGACAGAAAGTCCGGTCTCCGTGCGGATTACCCGAGCATTATACTCCTTATTGTCTGATAATGCAAGTATCTTTTCAAAGGTTCTTTTCATTTATTACGCAGGATTTGTAAAGTTTTTTGAACATTCTGCATTTTTTCGTCATTTGCTCTTGCTTTTCCGCTCTTTTTTCCTATAATAGAGCGCATCAAGCGAATCCGTTCCACTCAAGCTACCCAGAGTCGGAGTTCATTTCCTTGCGGGATCCGGCTCTGGTCTTTTCGCTTTTTTCAGCCAGCTTCAAAGCCGGCGGCGCCGGCCGCGCCTGTCACGCCGCAGCGGCTCCTGCCGCGCCATGGGCTTGTCGACAAGGATGATGTCATCGCCAACCTGCCGGATGCACTCCCAGGGAATGAAATACTCCTCGCCCCGCCCGAACAGGCCGAAAAAGCGAAACGGCCCCGGTACGATGAGCGCGGTCATCTGTCCCTCGGGCAATCGGCACTCCACGTCGCCGACATAGCCCAGACGGCAGCCGTCGCTGATGTTGATGACTTCCTTGCATCGAAGGTCTGTAAAACGGCAGTCCATTGCATGCACCCCCCACTCACCGTTATTTTATGCGCGGCGCAGGAAGTCCTATCCCTTTTGTGCCGGAACCGTCCGCACATCCCCCGCAGTCACATTATAAAAGAATCGGAGGAACCCCCATGCAAGAGATCCAGCTCAATATGTATCACGCCCTCGCGCTCGGCGCAGTCATGTACTGGCTGGGCCTGACACTGACACGAAAAATTTCCGTGCTCAAGCGCTTCTGCGTCCCCGCGCCGCTCGTCGGCGGTCTGTGCTTCGCGGTCGTCAATACCGTTCTCTATGCCACCGGCACCGCGGTCATCACCTTTGACGACACGCTCCAAAGCGTTTTCATGATCATGTTCTTCACCACCGTCGGCTTCACCGTAAGCATCCCCATGCTCATCAAAAGCGGCAAGGCCGTTCTTCTGCTGCTGGCTCTGAGCGTCGCAATGATCGTGCTCCAGAACGTGGTCGGCAGCGGCGTGATGGTCCTGATGGGCAAAAATCCGCTCTTTGGCCTCGGCTGCGGTTCGATCTCCATGATCGGCGGGCCCGGCACGGCCGCCGCCATCGGCAAGGATCTGGAAGCCGCAGGTGCGGTCGGCGGTACGACGGTCGCCGTGGCCGCCGCGACCTTTGGCCTGATTTTCGGCTCGCTGCTTGGCGGCCCGATCGCGCGCCGCCTGATCGTCAAGAATCATCTGCGTGAGGAGCTGCCCGAGGATCATGAACATGAAGAGGACGCCGACGATACGCACTTCACCACGCACTCCAACAGCTTCCTTTTCGGCTTTCTGCTGCTCGTGTTCTGCGTCGGCCTCGGCGATTTTGTCACTACCTGTCTGACAAAGCTCTTCGGCTTCAATTTCCCCGGCTACATCGGCGCAATGCTCGTGGCCGCCCTGATCCGCAACATCATCGACCATACCGGGCACATCGAGTTCCCCGCCGCGGAGATCTCCACGATGGGCAGTATGTTCCTCTCCATCTTCCTCTCCATGGCGCTTTCGGGCCTCAAGCTCTGGCAGTTGGTGGATCTGGCGCTGCCGATGATCGTCTGCCTTGCCGCTGAGGTGATCCTGATGGTCATCTTCTCCGTTTTCGTCGTCTTCCCGATCATGGGTCGTAACTATGACGCCGCCATGATTACCGCAGGCTTCATCGGTTTCGGCATGGGCGCGACGTCAAACGCCATGGCAAACATGCAGGCGGTCTCCCGCCGCTACGGTCCCTCGCCCTCCGCCTATTTCGTCATTCCGATGGTCGGCGGACTGTTCAACGATTTCTTCAACGCCGCCATCATCGCCTTCAGCATCGGCTTTCTCTCCTGAACGTACCATACCGCATTACGCCGCCGGCAATTCTGCCGGCGGCGTTTTTTTGAACCGCTCCGGTGCGCGGAATCCATCGCTTCGCGTCGAACGATAAAAAATATCGCAGCTCCTTTGCCGTATGTTTCCGCTGCGTGCGGAAATACTGAAGAGCAGTAAAACGCAAAGGAGGCGATGGTTCTGCTCGGTAAGGTGGAGATCTGCGGCGTCAATACAGCAAAGCTGCCGACGCTCAAGTCCGACGAGATGGCAGAGCTTCTGCGCCGCAGCCGCGATGGCGACGCGCAGGCGCGGGAGACGCTCATTCAGGGGAACCTTCGGCTCGTGCTCTCGGTCATTCAGCGCTTTGCCGGCCGCGGCGAAAACGCAGATGATCTCTTTCAGGTCGGCTGCATCGGCCTTATCAAAGCGATCGACAACTTCGACATTTCCCAGAATGTCCGGTTTTCGACCTACGGCGTTCCGATGATCATCGGTGAGATCCGCCGTTATCTGCGTGACAACAGTGCCATTCGCGTCAGCCGCTCAATGCGCGATACAGCCTACCGCGTCCTTCAGGCGAGAGAAAAGCTTCAGCGTGAAAATCAGCGCGAGCCGACCGTCGAGCAGATCGCCCGCGAGCTGGACATTCCCCGCGAGGAGGTCGTCTTCGCCATGGACGCTGTGGTCGATCCGGTCTCACTCTTTGACCCGGTCTACTCCGACGGGAGCGGCGACGCTGCCTGCGTGATGGATCAGGTTCGTGACACGCGCAACACCGATGAGATCTGGCTTGACCGTCTGGCTCTGCGCGAAGCGGTGGATAAACTTTCGCCACGTGAGCAGCGCATTCTGGCCATGCGGTTTTATGACGGCAAGACGCAGATGGAGGTCTCCGGCGAGATCGGTATTTCGCAGGCACAGGTCTCGCGGCTGGAAAAGAACGCCATCAACACGATCCGCAAGAATATATAGCGCAGCCGCACTTATGGCAGGCTGCGCTATTTTTAATATCTCTTCTTCCGCTTCTTCGCTTGACATTCTCCTGTTTCCCGATACAATAATAGTGGTATTTCGCGGCTATTTTCATCCTTCGTTACGGAAATCTCAGAACAGGAGTTTTTTATCATGAATTATGATGTTGCCATCATCGGCGCAGGCCCGGGCGGCATTTTCTCCGCTTATGAGCTCACAAAACTCTCCCCCGCTCTCAAAATTGCGGTATTTGAGGCCGGTCACAGTCTCGAAAAGCGCCGCTGCCCCATTGACGGCAAAAAGGTCAAAAGCTGCATCGGCTGCAAAAGCTGCTCAATCATGAGCGGCTTCGGCGGCGCGGGCGCCTTTTCTGACGGCAAGTATAATATCACCAACGATTTCGGCGGCACGCTGTATGAATACATCGGCAAGCAGCAGGCGCTCGATCTGATGCATTATGTCGACGAGATCAACATGCTCTACGGCGGCGAGGGCACCAAGCTATACTCCACCGCGGGTTCCAAGTTCAAGAAGCTCTGCATCCAGCACAAGCTCAAGCTGCTCGATGCCTCCGTGCGACATCTGGGCACGGATATCAATTATGTCGTGCTCCAGAATCTTTACAATGACCTCAAGGATAAGGTCGACTTCTATTTTGACACTCCCGTGCAGGCGGTCGAGGCAGAGGGCGAAAGCTACACCGTCGTGTGCGCCGACGCGCAGTATGTATGCGGAAAGTGCATCATCTCTGTCGGCCGCAGCGGCAGCAAGTGGATGGAGGGTGTGTGCAAAACGCTCAATATCCCCACCAAGTCCAACCGCGTGGACCTCGGTGTGCGCGTCGAGCTGCCGGCGGTCGTGTTCTCTCATTTAACGGATGAGCTCTATGAGAGCAAGATCGTCTACCGCACGGAAAAGTTCGAGGACAACGTGCGAACCTTCTGCATGAACCCGCATGGCATCGTCGTCAACGAAAACACGAACGGCATCGTCACGGTCAACGGTCACAGCTATGAGGATGCGGCCATGCAGACCGAAAACACCAACTTCGCGCTTCTCGTCGCCAAGCACTTCTCCGAGCCGTTCCACGATTCCAACGGCTACGGCGAGAGCATCGCGCGTCTTTCCAATATGCTCGGCGGCGGTGTCATCGTCCAGCGCTTCGGCGATCTCGTGCGTGGTCGGCGCAGCACCGTCAAGCGCATTGAGGAAGGTCTTGTCACGCCCACGCTCGCGGCGACGCCCGGCGATCTGAGCCTGGTGCTGCCCAAGCGCATCCTTGACGGCATCATCGAAATGATCTACGCCCTCGATAAGATCGCCCCCGGCACGGCAAATGACGACACGCTCCTCTACGGCGTAGAGGTCAAGTTCTACAACATGGAGGTCACGCTGGACGAGCATCTGGAGACGCCGCACAAGGGGCTCTATGTCATCGGCGACGGCAGCGGCATCACGCACTCCCTCTCCCACGCTTCGGCCAGCGGCGTATTCGTCGCGCGCGACATTCTCGCACAGAATGCCTGAGCAGATACAAACGCAAAAAAAAGGCGGCAGCTTTTCAGCTGCCGCCTTTTTTTCGTTTCGATTCCGGTAATTCTGCGTACATCGCGTCCAGCAATCCGGCCAAAGCCGCCGGATCGTCCACAGTGTCGACCAGCAGCATCTCCTTTGCCCCCGGATAGGGCGCCTCGCGGGGAGCTCCCGGCAGGCGCGCAGCCGCAGCTGGTACCGGCTTGATGAGAAACCGGTCATCGTAGATCCCGCCCACGACCTTTCCGCGGTAATAGAGAATAAATTCGCCCATCATCACCCGATAGGTGATCCCCTCCAGAGCAGAGAGCTGATCTAAAATAAACTGCAAATACGTTCTGCTCGAAGCCATCCGCTCAGACCTTGAAGCTGTCCTTAAGCGTAACAGAGCGGTTGAAGACCAGATGATCGGCGGAGCAGTCGCGGTTATCCAGACAGAAGTAGCCCAGACGCATGAACTGGAAGCTCGGAGCCGTCTTGCCCTTCTTCTCCGTCTGATCGTAGGCTGCGGCCACATCGCGCATGCGCGCTTCGACCTTGCAGCCGGTGAGCACCTCGAGTGAATCGGGATTCATGCAGGCGAGGAAATCCTTGTCCGCGCCGTCGGGCGCGGGATCGCTGAACAGCTCGCTATACACACGTACCTCGGCGTCAATGGCTGTGGCGGCGTCGACCCAGTGGATCGTCGCGCCCTTGACCTTGCGCCCGTCAGCGGGATCACCGCCGCGGGAGTCGGGATCATAGGTCGCATAGACCTCAACGATATTGCCGCTTTCATCCTTCTTGCAGCCGGTACACCGGATCAGGTACGCACCCTTCAAACGGCACTCAGGGCCGTCAGGATACAGGCGCTTATACTTGGGGATCGGCATTTCCATAAAGTCGTCCGCCTCGATCCAGCACTCACGGGAGAATGTGATCTCATGCGTGCCGGAGGCGGGATCGGTGGGATTGTTTTCGACCGCGAAGGTCTCGCTCTTCCCCTCCGGATAATTCGTGATGACAAGCTTGACCGGATGCAGCACGCCCATCGTGCGCTCGGCAGACGCGTTAAGATCCTCGCGCAGGCAGTGCTCAAGGAAGCCGTATTCGACCACGCTTGCACTCTTGGCCACGCCGATGCGGTCGCAGAAATTGCGGATGGAGCGGGGCGTAAAGCCGCGGCGGCGCAGGCCGCAGAGCGTTGGCATACGCGGATCGTCCCAGCCGGAGACGATTCCCTCCTCCACGAGCTTTCTGAGCTTGCGCTTGCTCATGACCGTGTGATCGATGCCGAGGCGTGCAAACTCGATCTGGCGGGGCTTGCAGGGCACGGAAACGTTGTTCACCACCCAGTCGTAGAGCGGACGGTGCGCCTCGAACTCCAGCGAGCAGAGCGAGTGCGTGATGCCCTCGAGCGCGTCCTGAATGGGGTGTGCAAAGTCGTACATCGGGTAGATGCACCACTTGTCGCCCTGACGGTGATGATGCATATATCGGATGCGGTAAATGACCGGATCGCGCATGTTGAAGTTGCCGCTGGCCAGATCGATCTTCGCGCGCAGCGTGCGGCTGCCCTCGGGAAACTCGCCGTTTTTCATGCGCTCAAAGAGGTCAAGATTCTCCTCCACGTCGCGGTCACGGTAAGGGGAAACGGCGGGCTTGCCGATGTCGCCGCGGTACTCCTTCGCCTGCTCAGGCGTCAGATCGCAGACATAGGCGAGCCCCTTCTTGATAAGCTCCACGGCATACTCGTAGTCCTTTTCAAAGTAGTCGCTGCCATAGAAAAAGCGGTCGCCCCAGTCAAAGCCCAGCCAGTGGATATCCTCCTTGATGGCATCGACGAACTCAACATCCTCCTTGGTGGGGTTGGTATCGTCCATGCGGAGATTGCACAAGCCGCCAAAGCGCTCGGCAGTGCCGAAGTCGATGGTCAGCGCCTTGCAGTGGCCGATGTGCAGATAGCCGTTCGGCTCAGGCGGAAAGCGGGTGTGAACCTGCTGGCCCTGGAAGCGACCACCCTCCGCAATGTCTTCTTCGATGAAGGCGTCAATAAAGTTTTTGCCCTCGCTCTCGCTTTCGGCGATGGGCGCTTTGACTTCCTCAGCCATGTTGATTCATTCCTTTCTTTGCGCCTGATCGGTCAGGCAGAATAATGTTTGATTATAGTCCCTTTATCCCCTGTTTGCAAGGATTTTATTACACGTCTCGACGAGTTGTTCGCGCGTCATCAGGCACCTGAGCACATCGAGCAGCGCACCGGTGGAAAGATGTTCAGGCAGTGCAAGCTCTTTGAGCAGTGCGGCGCGGCGCGCCTTGCTCCCCGGCCCGATCAGGCCGAGTTCTAAAAGGTCAGCATGTGTCAACGAATTTTGCTTGACAGCATTGCCGTCCTCAAAGGTTGCTCCCGACGCGCGCAGCGCGCCCAGCAGCACCTCGGGACGCATCCCCTCCACGCCGAGCTTGCCCTCCTTCCCCGCCGTGCGCTTGCGTTTTTCCTTGCCGTACACGTCCGGAGCATAGGCATGGAGCACACGCCCGCCCTGAACACTTCCCTTAAGGCGGTTTCGGATCACAAAGCCCGCACCGTCTGGATCGGTAAAAAGAATGATGCCGCACGTCTCCGCCAGACGGTGCAGCAGCGCCGTCTTTTCCCGGTCATTGAATATGCCGAAGCCGCCCAGCTCCAGAATAGACGCGTCCACGACCTGCGAGAGCGTATTTTTATCATACCGTCCCTCGACCACGATCGTCTCTTTGATTTTTGCCTTCTCCATCGTCACACCTTCTGTGCCAACTCCATGACCAGCAGCTTGAGCTCGCCCTCGCGGTCGATTCCCTTTTCGCTCTTCATCCGCCGGTCAAGCTTCTGGCAGAGCGCAAGGCTGCGCTCACACCATTCATGCGTCGTCTTTCGCGCTGCGTCAAGCAGCAGCCGCGCGGGATAGTCCGAGCGCATGCCCCACAGGTCCATCAGCCAGAGCCTGTCCTTCCCCGATTCGACCGCAAGGCGGGCCGTATAAAGCCGCCGAAGCTCCTTTGCGATCACGCCGAGGATCATAATGGGCTCCTCCTGCTTTTTGAGAAGCTGGCCGAGCAACTCGCTCGCGCGGTCATAGTTTCCCTTCGTCACGGCGCTCGTCATGTCGAACACCACCGCATCAAGCACCGGATCGGCCACCGCGTTGATGTCCTCGACCGTCACGCTCTTTCCCTTGGCATAGGCGCCGATCTTCTCGATCTCCGGCACAAGGCCTGTCATCAGGCTGCCGCAGGTGAACATCAGATGCTCCGCCGTGCGCGCGTCGATGTCATGTCCCGTCGCACGGAAGCGGCGGGCGATCCAGTTGATAAGGTCACTTCGCTCCTGCGGCTCGAATTTGACCTCCCGCGCCTTGCCGGAGAGCGCGGCATAGAGCTTTTTATACGTCTTGTTCGGCTTGTACTCCACCAGATCGTAAACGAAGATCAGGCAGCAGTATTCCGGAAAGTCGCCCAGCAGCGCAATGAGCTTTGTCCGCTGCTCCTCACTGAGCTTATACAGATCGCAGTCCGTGACAACGATCAGCGTGCGCTCGGCCATCATCGGCATCGCCTCGGTCATTTCGGCAAGTTCTTCCATCGTCAGACCCTTGCCGGAGACGCGATGGAAGTTGAACTCCTCAAACCCTGCCGGAACCAGCTTTTTCTGCACCTCTTTGAGGTAGTATTCACGCAGATAGCTCTCCTCGCCATAGAAAATATATACTTCGCCGAGCGTGCCCGCAGCGAGATCGGCCTTGAGCTTCTGGTAGCCTTTCACACTTGTTTTCTTTTCCGCCATAGTATTCCTCAATTCACTCTGATGTGGATATTCCCCTGCAAGTCCGTCCGGTACACGGACACACCCGCGTCCGTCAGACGCAGCAGCGCTTCTTCGGTTGGATGTCCGTAGCTGTTGTTTCCGACACTCACTACGCCGACCTCCGGCGCGGTTGCCTCCAGCAGCTCTTCGCTCGTGGAGTAGCGCGAACCGTGATGGCCGACAAGCAGCACCTCAATATCGGGCAGCGGGTAAGCGTCCAGCAAAAGCTTTTCCGTTTCGCTGTCCATATCGCCGGTGATGAGCGTGTCAAACTCTCCCGCCGAGCAGAGGACGGTCAGGCCCAGTTCGTTTGCATTGCCTTTGCCCACAGGCGGATAGGCCGTCATTCCGGCGTCGCCGAGTGCCGCCGTTGTTTCCTCCGTCACATAGCGCACGGGTATGCCATAGCGCTCCGCGAGCGCGAGGACGGCGGTCTTTTCGCCCTCTTCCTCAGCGATATCCGGCAGATACAGCGCATCCACCCGCATCCTCGAGAACAGCTCGGCAAGGCCGTTGGCATGATCGGCATGATAGTGCGTGAGCACGACCGCATCCAGACTACGGATCCCGGCGCTGGAGAAATAATCTGCCGCAATACCGCCTGCGCCGATGTAGGAATTGCTGCTGCCGCAGTCCACAAGCGCACCGTGTCCGTGTGAAATGAGCGCGACGCTTTCTCCCTGTCCGACATCGAGCGCCGTAACGTGCAGCGTGCCGCGTTCAAAACGCGCGGTATTCGCCCAAACGGTAAAAACGAGCGTCAATACGGCAAGCGTAACTGCCGCATGATAGCGATATCTTCCCCGCCGCGTGATCACGCACACCGTAAACAGCGCATAGACATAAACTATCCACAGCACGGAAAGGGTCGAGTTGAAGTAAAGTGCGTAAAACGGCAGCCGGACGATCCAGCCCGTAACCGTGAGCACGAAGCGGATACCGAGCGTCGCCGGTACGGCAGCAAAGGGCGCAGCCGCCGGAAAGAGCATCGACACCAGCGCACCGAGCAGTCCGGCAGCAAAGGTCAGGCTCACCACCCACAGGCAGACAAGATTGCTCAAAAACGCCGCGAACGAAAGGCTCCCGAAATACCATGCACACAGCGGCGCGGAAAACACCGTCGCACCCAGCGTGGTAGCAAACGAGATCAGGACCGGACGCAGCAACCGGTTTTTCGTCCGGATGCGCTCCGTCAAATACGGCGTAAGACAGGCGAGCCCCGCCACCGCTGCAAAGGAAAGCTGAAGGCTGATGCTGGCGATGGCAAACGGATTTTTCAACAGCAGCAGTCCCAGTGCGAAGAGCACAGAGGTCGGCGGATCGCTCTCCCGCCCGAACAGCGGCGCAAGCCGCGTCATCGAGATCATGACAACTGCGCGCAGCACACTCGGTGACGCGCCGGTCATAAACGCATAGAGGAGCAGCAGCGCGATCGTCACCGCACAGCGCGTCCGGCGGTGCACCGGACGAAGCAGAGCATCCAGAAGTGCAGCAAGAAACGCGCAGTGCAGGCCGGAAACGGCCATGATGTGGTAGATCCCCGCCTCGGAAAGCCGCGTCGAGTCGCCTTCATCCAGACGGCTCTTGTCGCCGAGCAGCAATGCGTGCAGAAACCCGGCCTCCCGCTCTTCGAAGCTCCGGTCAAGCGTCTCTCCGAGTGCGCGGGCCATGCGCTGCGGCGCATAGCGCAGCGTGCCGGCGTTTCCCATCTCATACTCCGGCTCCCCTCTGCTGTAGAGCAGAAGGTAAACGCCCTTGGCGGTAAAGCTGCGCAGCTCATCGCCGGATTCCGTCGGGTCGACCGCGCTGTGGAACGCGACCTCGTCGGTCACTTGCTGTCCCGGTTCGAGCGTCAGGAGCGATGCGTCTCCGTAGTAGGCCGCATAGCCGTGCACTTCATGGTCGAGAATACGGACTGTCACTTTCGCGCCGTACTTCGTCTCCCTTGCATAGCCGCAAAGTTCCATTGTCACGCGCTCCTGTCCTCCCGCCAGCGCCTCGTTCGGCTCGGCGATCAAACGGATGCACAACGCGTTGTATAAAAGTGCGAACGCACAGGCGGCTGTGCACAGGAACACTGTTCTTTTCCGTGCGCCGTGCATCGCAAAGCCGGTCAGCCCCGCGAGGCAGACCGCCAGCGCCGCAACCGAAAGCATAGTCTCCGGCAGTACATACTGTGCGGCAGCGCAGCCGATGGCAAAGGCGGCGCAGAGGATCGCAAGCGGGCGCATCACAGCTCGTCCGTCAGGCCGAGCAGATAGTCGGTGCTGACGCCGTAATACTCCGCCAGCTTGATGACGGCCCAGACAGGAATCTCGCGCTCTCCCTTTTCATAACGCCAATAGACATTTCGGTTCATATTCAGATAGGCCGCAATTTCGATCTGCGTCTTGTCATGATCCGCACGCAGATCCTCCAGCCGTTTAAAGTACATGGAACCACCTCTGGATTTATGCTACCATTCGGTAACACGCCCTTGCGGTTATTCACCCATACGGTTGAAATCAGATTTATGATACGGCATACACTCCGTCTTGACAAGCCATTGCGCGCTGTCCATAAAAAAAGAGGTATCTCCGGTTTAGAGATACCTCTTTGCAGTTACCGTTTTTAATCCTCGGTCTCCCAGTTGTGGTACGTGTTCTGCACGTCCTCGTTATCGTCGAGCATGTCGAGGAGCTTTTCCATGTTCTTGATGTCCTCCTCACTTGTGAGCTTGACAGTTTTTGTGCAAACTGCTGTATATCGTCTCTGCTGTCAGATGTGTCACCGAAAATGTATATCACACCTGTTTTTCTAATGAAAATCATAACAGGAATCATTACATTTTGCAAGGGCCAATTTCGTCTGTCGTGCAAGATGCGGATGTCCTCTCCCCTATTCCTTTGTGCAATTTTGCCCCTCGAAATGTAAATTCGACCGTTACTAAAAACTGCTATTTTGACCGATGCTTTTCTGATTCTCTCTGTTCTGTGAACTTTTGAACTACTGTTTCATGGAAGAAACATTCTCCTGCATGGGTATGTTTCTGATAAATGGTTTCACAGGTATCTGTATATTCCGAGTTAGAAATTACAGTTGCTTCTCTCTCATAAAATTTCAAGAGCTGTACCAGCATCTTCGTGATGCCGGCGCAGCTCTTTTTTCATATATGCCCTACTCTATTTCCGAAAGGAGGTGTTCCCCATGAGCTATGTCCTTACCCTTATTCTCGTGTTTTACCTCACCAACAGCAATCAGCTTACGCCCATTCACATCTGGGTTATCGAGTTCTTTGTTCTCGGCTTTATCGCCTGTATCATCGGCACCAAAAATGAAAAATAAACCTCAAATCTGAAAGGAGAAGTTACCATGTCTACTACTGAAATCATCAGCAAAATTGAAGCCCTGCGCGAATGGGAATCCCTTATCGCCAATGCACAGGAGGAAGCAGATGCCCTCCGTGACAGCATCAAATCCGAAATGGAAAAGAGAGATTTGGAAGAGCTTGAAGCAGGAGCGTACATTGTCCGCTGGACTTCTGTGCTCAGCAATCGCTTTGATTCCTCTGCATTTAAGAAAAGCTACGCAGACCTCTACAAGTCCTTTACCAAACAGGTTGCGTCTCGTCGCTTTTCCATCAGCGTATAAGGAGGGATTGAATATGAAACAGCTTACGTCCTATAATCGCGTTGCGGGGTATCTGAACAAGCTTTTTGACCTCTTGAACGACCACTATTTTGAAAGTTCACTTGTAAGGCCGACCATCAC
>JAXYYF010000146.1:0-9556 GCA_037419475.1 bacterium | reverse complement strand
AGAATGTCCGTCAACTCATTTTGCAGGATAAATTCGATAAGGTCATCGCTCGGTGAGGTCAGCGTCCAGCCATACTTCTCGTCATGGCCTACTATCAAACCGTGGCTCTCCGCAATCTCCTTGAAGCGCTTATTGTGATAGGTATTGCCTCGGCTCGTGTCTTTAATGCCGTTGACGTGACAGTAGTAATGGACCATCTCATGTAGGAGCGTAGCGCAGACGTTCTCGATAGGACGGGCAAGCGTTCCTGCTCCGATGTTGATTTCGTTACTGTTGCCGGTAACAGATACCCAAGTATCATCCCGCATAGAGAAGTGACCGTAGGCGCGGGGCGTGGACTGAATCGTGATGGTCGGTCTTGCAAGTGCACTTTCAAAATAGTGCTCGTTGAGCAAGTCAAAGAGCTTGTTGAGATAACCCGCAACGCGGTTATAGGACGTGAGCTGTTTCATCTTCAATCCCTCCTTATACGCTGATGGAAAAGCGACGGGATGCGACCTGTTTGGTAAAGGACTTATAGAGGTCAGCGTAGGACTTCTTAAAGGTGGAGGAATCAAAACGATTGCTCAGAACAGAAGTCCAGCGGACGATGTATGCTCCCGCTTCAAGCTCTTCCAAATCCCGCTTTTCCATCTCGGCCTTGATGCTGTCGCGGAGGGCTTCGGCCTCTTCCTGTGCATTGGCGATAAGGGATTCCCATTCGCGCAGTGCTTCGATTTTGCTGATGATTTCGGTAGTAGACATGGTGATTTCTCCTTTCAGATTTGAGGTTTATTTTCCATTTTTAACGCCGATGATGTAAGCAACAAAGAAGAGGATAAAGAGCTCAATGACCCAGATATGAATGGGTGTAAGCTCGTTGCTATTGGAGAGATAAAGAACGAGGAAAAAGGTAAGAACATAGCTCATAGGGAACACCTCCTTTCAGAAATAGAGTAGTGGCATATATGAAAAAAGAGCTGCACCGGCATCATTGAAGATGCTGGTACAGCTCTTGAAATTTTATGATGAAAGAGAAGCAAAGCAATTGTAATTTCTAACTTGGAATATACAGGTGCCTGTGAAACCATTTATCAGAAACATGACCATTTAGAAGAATGTTTCTTCCATGAAACAGTAGTTCAAAAGTTCGCAGAACAGAGAGAATCAGAAAAGCATTGCCCCCAAATAGCGGTTTTTAATAAGGCCGAATTTACATTTCGAGGGGCAAAAAGGTCTTGTATATCGTATTGACATCGTTTCCCTCTTGCGCGGCAAGAAAAAACGCACATTCTGTTCATTTTTAGAAAACCGGCCTTGATTTTCGGAAAAGAACTATTATAATAAAAAGTGCAAAAAAATGAAGCGTATCAGGGCTTATCTGCTCAAAAGCTTACGTGGAACTGTATTTGGGGGTACTTCGCATCCGTAAGGTCGTGGGTTCGAATCCCTTCAGGTCCACCAGAAAGAAAGGTACGATACAAGTCGTACCTTTCTTTTTTACACCGCAGCTCATTTTATTCTCCGGAGGTCACCTATGAATCAGGAAAAGTCCAGACGGCTCTTTCTTGCCGCATTTTTTCTTTTCTCGCTTGCCTGCGGCTTGAGCAGCGCGATCATCTCCAACTATTTTAAGGATGTGTTTCAGGTCGACTCCGTCCAGCGCGGCCTTTTGGAGATCCCGCGCGAGCTGCCGGGGGTTGTCGGCGTGTTTGTGATCGCTGCATTGCCCGCGCTTGGCAATATCTCGCTGTCCATCCTCGGCTTTGCGCTCTTTGTCATCGGCTTTTTTGTTCTGGGGCTGCTCTCACCGGGGTATCTGGTTATGCAGTTCTTTGTTTTTACCTACTCGCTGGGCGACCATATGGTCATGCCCCTCCGTGACGCCATTGCCATGGATCTGGCGGACGAGGGGCGTACCGGCGCGTTTCTCGGTAAATACCGCGGGATTGTAACGCTTGGCTCCATGCTGGCCTCGGCACTGGTATTTGCTGGCTTTCGTGCGGGCTTTTTCTATTTCCGCACAGGCATTATCCCCTCTTTCTGCGCGGCAATGGCGGTCACATGTGCGGCAATTGTACTGCTCTGGCGGCTGCGGCGGGAACGGCCGGAGCTGGATGTTCGCAAGGGAGAGAGCAAAAGACATGCGCTGCCGGTCAAGAAACGTTATATTCCCTACTACATCGTGACCGCTGTTTACGGCTTTCAAAAGCGGATGCGTCTTGTCTTCGCCCCATGGGTCATTATTGAACTGCTGGCAATGGGAGCAGATACCGTTGCCCTGCTTGGCATCGCGGCCTACTTCTGCGGCGGCTGGACCGCACCGCTCATTGGCCGCTTTCTGGACCGGTATGGCGTGCGCCGCGGGCTTGTGCTGGAATCTGCCGGTGTGGCTGCCGTCTTTCTCTTTGCGGCGTGGTCGGTCAGCGGCATTGTGAACGGCTCGCTCTCCGACCGTGCGGGCATGGTCGCTGCGTTTGTTTCTTACATTCTGATATTTCTCACCGACCATTTTAACTCTGTCCATGTCATGCTCATGAAGGAATTGAGCGAATCGCCCGCCGACGTGATGGAGAACCTCTCCTTTGGCCTGAGCGTGGATCATGTCCTTGCCGTTACGGTTTCGGGCCTTCTCGGCGCGGTCTGGAAATATGCCGGGCCGCAGTACGTTTTCCTTCTCGGCGCCGCTGTCTGCGCGGTCCACCTCGGCGTCGCGCTGTGGCTGAAGAGAAATGGTGCGAAAACTTGTGGAAAACTCGCTGAATAATTGGTCAAACGGCTCTTGACGGCTGTGCTACAATGAGTACAACGCATTTTCAGAAAGACAGGAGGAACCCCATGGCTTACTACTATCCCGAACCCTCGCATACCTTCAGTGAATACCTGCTCGTGCCCGGCTATACATCTGAGGACTGTGTCCCTGACCGGGTCTCGCTGAAAACACCTCTGGTCAAGTATCGCAAGGGGCAGGAGGAGTGCCCCATCAGCCTGAATATCCCGATGGTTTCAGCCATTATGCAGTCTGTGTCGAATGATACGCTTGCCGTCGCGCTGGCGAAGGAGGGCGGTCTCTCGTTTATTTTCGGCTCGCAGTCCATTGAAAGCGAGGCGGAGATGGTGCGCCGCGTCAAGAGCAGCAAGGCGGGCTTTGTCGTCAGCGCCTCAAATCTGACGCCTGAGCACACGCTTGCCGATGTGCTGGCGCTCAAGGAAAAGAACGGCTTCTCCACCGTCGCTATCACCGAGGATGCCACGCCCAACGGAAAGCTCCTCGGCATTGTCACCAGCCGTGATTACCGCGTCAGCCGCATGAGTCCGGATGCGAAGGTGCGCGATTTCATGACGCCGCGTGAAAAGCTTGTCACCGCGCCGGCGGAGACCACACTCAAGGAAGCGAACGACATCATCTGGGATCATAAGCTCAACGCGCTTCCCATTGTGGATGCGGACGATCATATGCGCTATTTCGTGTTCCGCAAGGACTACGATGAGCACAAGGAGCATCCCCTCGCCCTTCAGGACAGCCAGAAGCGCTATCTTGTCGGCGCGGGTATCAACTCCCGCGACTATGCCGAGCGAATCCCCGCCCTGATCGAAGCGGGTGCGGATGTGCTGTGCATTGACTCGTCTGAGGGCTACTCTGTCTGGCAGAAGCGCGTGATCGATTTTGTGCGTGAAAAGTACGGCAATACCGTCAAGATCGGCGCGGGCAATGTCGTGGATCGCGACGGCTTCCGCTTCCTCGCCGAGAGCGGTGCGGACTTTGTCAAGGTCGGCATCGGCGGCGGCTCGATCTGCATTACGCGCGAGACAAAGGGCATTGGCCGCGGTCAGGCGACTGCGCTCATTGAGGTCAGCGCCGCCCGCGATGAATACTTCCGCGAGACCGGCGTTTACGTTCCCATCTGCTCCGACGGCGGCATTGTGCATGACTATCACATGACGCTCGCGCTGGCCATGGGCGCGGATTTCCTGATGCTCGGCCGCTATTTTGCGCGCTTTGACGAATCGCCCACCAATAAGCTTCTCGTTGGCGGCGTGTACGTCAAGGAATATTGGGGTGAGGGCTCCAACCGTGCGCGCAACTGGCAGCGCTATGACCTTGGCGGTAAGAGCACGCTCGCCTTTGAAGAGGGCGTGGATTCCTATGTCACCTATGCCGGTTCCCTTCAGGACAATGTTGCCCGCAGCCTTTATAAGGTCAAGTCCACCATGTGCAACTGCGGCGTGACCACCATCCCCGATTTGCAGAAGAACGCGAAGCTTACGCTTGTCTCGGCCACCAGCATTGTCGAGGGCGGCTACCATGACGTAACGCTCCGCTCCACCAGCACGAGCAATACCTGAACCGGCCGGGAATAAAAATAGAAAAATAAAAGCACCGCGTAAGCGGTGCTTTTTCCTTTATTTGCGGAGGAACATGATCCCCAGTGTGTGCGGGCCGCAGTGGCAGGAAACCGTGCAGTTGGCGTGCGCCTCCACGAGCTCGCGGAACAAACCGTACTGTGCGGCGGCGTCCATCGCGGCGTGCACGACATTGTCCGGTGCGGCGGGGTGTACGACGAAAGCCAGAGCGTCGGATATGTCCGTCCTTCCCTCCAGCCGTTCGCGCACATACTGGCGGATCGCATGCTCAAAGGAGCCGCGATATTTCTTGCCGACGATCATTTTGTTGTCCCGCACCTCGATACAAGGCTTGAGTCGCAGCACATTTGCGCCCAGCGCGGCGACGGCGGAACAGCGTCCGCCCTTACAAAGATAGTCCAGCCGCTCGATCAGGAAGCTGGCTTCCACCTTGGGAGCCAGCGCGCGCAGATGGTCGGCGATCTCTTCGCCGGCAAGCCCCTGTTCGGCAAGCCGCGCGGCCGTCACGACCAGCAGACCCTGCCCGCAGCTGAGATTTTGAGAGTCAACGACATAGACGTTGTCAAACTCCTGTGCGGCCAGACAGGCGTTTTGATAGCAGGAGGAAAAGCCGGAGCCAATCGTGACCTGAACCACTGCGTCATATTCCGGCGCGAAGCGCGAAAACATGACCGTATATTCATATTGGCTCACGGCTGCCGTGGTGCACAGGCTGCCGCCGTTGTCAACATGGGCAAAAATATCGGCAGGCGTGATATCAACTCTGTCGTGATATTCCCGGCCGTCTTTGATTACGCACAGCGGCGTGAGCGTGATGTCATAGCGCCGGAGCAGCTCCGGCGTGAGATCGCAGGTGCTGTCGGAAATGATTTTTACTCGTGCCATAAACACTCCATCTTTTTTGAAAATTTTGGCGGCGGGAGAGCCGCACTCCGCTGCGGCTCCTGTCCGGTCACACCATCAGCACAGCGGGGCAAAAATGCGAAGGATCCCATCCATGATCCAGCGGAAGGAATACTGCTTCATATCATAGGGACGGATCTCCCGGCACTTATCCTGTGTGGCGAGGAAATCCTGCTTTACCGCATCGAGAATACTCGAGCGGTAGAAGAGCGAATTGTTTTCAAAATGCAGAAACAGACTGCGGTAATCCAGATTGACCGTGCCGACCGTGCCGACGATGCCATCGATCAGGACGGCCTTGGCATGGACAAAGCCAGGGGTGTATTCGTAGATCTTCACTCCGCCCGTGAGCAGCACCTGATAGAAGCTGTGCGACATGCGGAAGATGACCTTTTTATCCGGAATGCCGGGCATGATGATGCGCACGTCTACGCCGCGGTGCGCCGCGGCGATCATGGCGTCCATCAGATCGTCGCCGAGCATGAGGTAGGGCGTGAAGAACCATGCGTATTCCGTGCTCTGCGAGAGAAGGTCGATATAGAGCGAATTGCTTGCTGCCTCGCGGTTGAAGGGAGAATCGTAGTAGCTGAGAACATAGCCGTCGGAGGCCTGCGCTGCGGGCTCTGGCTGCGGGAGCCGTTCGGGCAGAGCGGCTTCTTTGCGGAGGGAAAACGAGTTCCAGAAGCTCAGAAACATGTGTGTGAAGCTCTCCGCCGGCGCTCCGGTAAGGCGGAAGCCGATATCCTTCCAATGGCCGTAGGGATGCTCAAGGTTGGCATAGCGGTCGGAAAGATTGACGCCGCCGCTGTAAGCAATTGTCCCATCCACGATCAGCATTTTGCGGTGGTCGCGGTAATTGACTGTTCCCTTGATGGCGATGAGCGGGTTAAAGGGGATGCACTGGATGCCTTTCTTTTGCAGCTCCCGTGCGTTTTTCAGCGTGAAGGAAGAAATGCTGCCGAGGTCATCGTACATCATGCGCACATCCAGTCCCTGCCGAACCTTTTCTTCCAGCACGGAAACGATCTCGCTCCACATTTTTCCCGGCTCGATGATGAAATACTCGAGGTAGATAAAGCACTGTGCCTGCCGCAGATCATCGATCATTTCCGGAAACATGTCATCGCCAAGCGGGTAATAGCGGACATTTTCCACCCGCGTGAGGGGGTAATGGGTCTTGCGCTCGAGCGTGCGGACGGTCTGCTCCATGCGCTTTCCGCCGTCAAAGGCGGTCTCGCCGATGGGCAGAGGCGGCGGAGTGCCGGCCTCCCGCGTGCGGCGCAGAAGCTTTTTCAGCGGCCGCGCTGTGCGCTTGTTGCCGAAGAGCAGATACAGCAGCGCGCCCGCCAGCGGGACGGTGAGGATCACCAGAAGCCACAGGATCTTATACGTGCTCTCGTCGCGCTTGATGATAATGTAGAGCACCAGCAGAAAACCCGCAGCGGACAGGGCCAGCGTGATGAGCGGCGTATAGGGTGCAAGCCATTTCATCAACAGGAAGATCCATAGGATCTGCAAGGCTGCCGCCGGAATAACAGCCAGTACGCGTCGAAAGATCTTTCCCATTCCGCTTCCCTCCTGCTTTGAAAATACACCTATATTTATATTATCATTTCTTGCATCTTTGTGCAAGCGCAAGATCGAAGGGCTGCACACATGGCGCGCGGCGCGGAAAATAAAGGCGCGTTACGGCTGAGAGGGATCCTTGAGAAAATACATATTCAGCTGTGCGCAGGCGACAAGAGCGCCGGTGTCGTCGGTGATATTGACCTCAAAAAAGCCGATGTGCCCGCCGACCTTGATCTCTCGCGCGATTGCGGTGAGAGAACGGCTCTGTCCGGTCGGGCGCAGATAGTTGATCGAACCGTTGAGCGTGACGTTGCGCCGTCCATATTTGATGCGCGCGAACGCGCCGGCGGCGGTGTCGGCCATCGTATAGAGAAAGCCGCCGTGAACGCCGCCCCAGACGTTGCGGCAGTTGTCGGTGATCTCTGCCTGAAGGACGCTTTTCTCCTCATCCACTGAAACAATGCGGATGCCGTTGCTGTGGATGAAGCCGTTGGATTCGCGTTTGAGCATTTCTTCGTAATTTTCTATCATGACCGGAGGGCGCTCCCTTGCGGATTATTACACCCGGTTACTAAAAAAGGACACGCCTGGCGTGTCCTTTTTCTGGCACCCCCGACCAGACTCTAACTGGTGGCCTGCCGCTTAGGAGGCGGCCGCTCTATACAACTGAGCTACGGGGGCAGGTGCAGAATAGATTGTACCGCATCGACACGGCACTGTCAACGCCGGAAAACGGTAAAATCCACAAAAAAATTCACGAAACGCCTTGCAATCGGTCGAACATCAGCATATACTATTACAGTTATTGCGATACTTCCATGATAGATATACCTGCCGCACGGCAGTAAGGAGAGATCACCCATGCAGAATAATAAACTTCGCAACGTCGCCATCATCGCCCACGTTGACCACGGCAAGACTACGCTGGTCGATGAGATGCTCAAGCAGGGCGGCGTTTACCGTGAAAATCAGGAGGTCGTGGATCGCGTCATGGACTCGAACGACCTCGAGCGCGAGCGCGGCATCACCATCCTTGCCAAGAATACCGCCATCCATTACGGAGACACCAAGATCAACATTGTCGACACCCCGGGCCACGCCGACTTCGGCGGCGAGGTGGAGCGCATCCTCAAGATGGTCAACGGCGTTATTCTGCTCGTCGACGCCGCCGAGGGCCCCATGCCGCAGACCCGCTTTGTCCTTTCCCGCGCACTGGAGCTTGGCCATCGCGTGATCGTGGTCGTCAACAAGATCGACCGTCCTGACCAGCGCATCCACGAGGTCGTGGACGAGGTGCTTGAGCTGCTGCTCGACCTCGATGCGACGCCTGAACAGCTTGACAGCCCAATGCTCTTCTGCTCCGGCCGTCAGGGAACGGCCAGCTATTCGCCCGACGAGCCGGGAACAGACCTCAAGCCGCTGTTCGACACCATCATCAATTACATTCCTGCCCCGGAGGCCGATGTCGACCAGCCCTTCCAGATGCTCGTTTCCGCCATCGACTATAACGAGTTCGTGGGCCGTATGGCCATCGGCCGCATCGAGCGCGGCACGCTCAAGCAGAATCAGGAGATCACAGTCTGCAACTATCACGATCCCGACGCCGCGCCGAAGAGGGCAAAAGCGGTTTCCCTCTATGAGTTTGACGGCCTTGGCAAAAAGCCTGTCACAGAATCCAGCGCGGGCAACATCATCTGCCTGTCCGGTATCGGCGACATCACCATCGGCGATACGATTTGTGCGCCTGAATGTGTCGAGCCGCTGCCGTTCGTGAAGATCTCCGCGCCGACGATGGAGATGACCTTCTCCATTAACGACTCGCCCTTTGCTGGCCGTGACGGCAAGTTCGTCACCTCCCGCCAGCTGCGTGAAAGATTGTTCCGCGAGACGCTCAAGGATGTTTCTCTGCGCGTGACCGAGCTCGACGGCGCGACCGACGCGTTCAACGTTGCCGGACGCGGTGAAATGTCGCTGTCCATCCTCATTGAGACGATGCGCCGCGAGGGCTATGAGTTTCAGGTCTCTCCCCCGCGCGTGCTCTACCAGACCATCGATGGCAAGAAGTGTGAGCCGATCGAGCGTCTGGTGTGCGACGTGCCTGCCGAGAGCGTCGGCGCGGTCATTGAGAAGATCGGCTCCCGCAAGGGCGATCTGGTGGAGATGACGCCGGTCGGCACGCGCATGAAAGTCGAGTTTCTCGTTCCCGCGCGCGGCCTGTTCGGCTACCGTAACGAGTTCCTCACCGATACCAAGGGCGAGGGCATCATGGCCAGCGTGTTCGACTCCTACGCGCCCTATAAGGGCGATTTGAGCCGCCGCAACACGGGCTCCCTTGTCGCCTTTGAGACCGGTGAGAGCATTACCTACGGCCTTTTCAACGCGCAGGAGCGCGGCCAGCTGTTCATCGGTGCGGGTGTGCCTGTGTATGAGGGCATGGTCGTGGGTGTCAGCCCCAAGCAGGAGGATATCACGGTCAATGTCTGCAAGAAGAAGCAGCTGACCAATATGCGCGCCTCCGGTTCGGACGACGCGCTGCGCCTTGTCCCGCCCAAGCAGATGAGTCTGGAGCAGTGCCTGGAGTTTCTTGCGGACGACGAGCTGCTGGAGGTCACACCGCACGCGCTGCGCATCCGCAAGACTATCCTCAATCACGAAAAGCGCATGAAGGCCACCCACGGCGGCAAAAAGTAAATGGAAAAGAACAGGGAACGGCTTGCGCCGTTCCCTGTTTGCAAAAGGA
>JAXYYF010000145.1:0-14339 GCA_037419475.1 bacterium | reverse complement strand
CGTTCCCATGCCGCGTTTGCGAAAACTGCCATGGCCTGTGCAGCGGAAAAGAATCCGGAATTGCTGTGGGTGCTGGTTCCACCTAATTCACTTGTGAAGAGGGCGGCATTTTACAAGAAAAAACACCCAGATAAAAAGATGGTACTGGATTTTATTGATATGTGGCCGGAAAGCATGCCCATTACCCGCTTTAAGGATTTGCCGCCGTTTACTGCGTGGCGTAACCTGCGTGATCGGTATATAAACGAGGCGGACATGGTTGTAACAGAGTGCGGCCTGTTCTGGGAGGCGCTGGAGAAAAGCTGCCCCAAAGAAAAACTGCGAACGCTGTATCTGGCGCGGGATTTTCAGTTGTACCGCTTTGTGAGTGCGCCGCCGAAAGATAAGGCTGCCCTGTGCTATCTGGGGTCCATCAACAACATCATAGATATCCCCTGCATCGGAGAAATCATCCGGAAGCTTGATGTACCGGTAGAACTGCACATTATTGGAGACGGCGAAAAGCGCGAAGAGCTGTGCGAAACGGCACGAAATGCCGGGGCGGAAGTATTTTTTCACGGGATCATCTATGACCCAAAGAAAAAGCAGGCAATTTTTGACCGCTGCCACGCAGGGTTGAACATTATGAAAAACAGCGTCTATGTGGGCTTGACCATGAAAAGTATGGACTATTTTGCCGCATCGCTGCCGGTCATCAACAATATTCAGGGAGATACTTGGAATTTCATTGAGCGGCATCCCATTGGCATCAACTACTCGTCGGAGACCAGGCTGTCCGGCGCGAAGCTTCAGATTTTGCAAAGTCGGAGAGAACAGATTCGCGCCTTTTACGATACTTACTTCTCAGAAAAGATATTTGCCATTCGGGTGCGGGAGATTCTAAAAGAACTTTTCCCAGAAGTGGCAACGTAAAATCACGATGACATATCAGAAAGGGATTACATAGCATGAAAGGTATTATTCTGGCTGGCGGCAGCGGAACGAGATTATATCCGCTGACCATGGTCACCTCTAAGCAGCTGCTTCCCATTTACGACAAGCCCATGATCTATTATCCGCTGTCCACACTGATGCTGGCGGGGATTCGAGATATTCTCATCATTTCCACACCGCATGACCTGCCTAATTTTGAACGGTTGCTGGGAGACGGCAGACAGTTTGGCATTCAGCTTTCCTACAAGGTTCAGCCTTCTCCAGATGGCTTGGCACAGGCGTTTATTCTGGGTGAGGAATTTGTTGGCGATGACCGCTGTGCCATGATTTTGGGTGACAACATCTTCTACGGTGCGGGACTGACGCATCATCTGAAGCAGGCAGCGGCACAGGAGGAAGGCGCAACGGTATTCGGTTATTATGTGGACGATCCGGAGCGCTTCGGCGTGGTCGAGTTCGACGAAAACGGGATGGCGGTTTCTGTGGAAGAGAAACCGGCTAAACCGAAGAGCAGCTATGCCATTACCGGACTGTATTTTTATGATAAAAAGGTCTGCCAGCGGGCAAAGGCACTGAAGCCCTCTGCTCGGGGAGAATTGGAGATCACCGACCTGAACCGGATCTATCTGGAAGAGGGAAGCCTGAACGTCATCACACTGGGGCGCGGCTATGCATGGCTGGATACCGGAACGGTGGACTCTCTGTCGGAGGCGTCGGAGTTTGTCCGGGTCATTGAAACCCGGGAGGGTGTGCAGATCTCTGCTCCGGAGGAAATCGCCTTCCGCAATGGCTGGATCACGAAGGAGCAGCTGGAGGAATCGGCAAACCTGTATGGAAAATCTCCCTACGGCAGGCATCTGCGGAATGTGGCGCAGGGGAAGTATATGTATTGAGGTGCGGCATGGACTTTATCAAAACGAAGATCGACGGTGTCGTGATCGTAGAGCCGAAGGTGTTCGGCGACCACCGCGGCTTTTTCATGGAGAGTTATTCCAAGTGGGAATTTGAAAAGGCGGGACTTTTTTACGATTTTGTGCAGGATAATCACTCCCTGTCCACCGTAAAAGGGACGCTGCGCGGCATCCACTTCCAGCGGGGCGAGAAGGCACAGGCGAAACTGGTGCGCTGCGTACGCGGAGGAGTGCTGGATGTGGCGGTGGATCTGCGTCCCAGCAGTCCGACCTATAAGCAGTGGGTAGCAGTAGAGCTGACGGAGGAAAACAAGCGGCAGCTGCTGATTCCCCGTGGCTTTGGACACGGCTTTGTGACCCTGACCGACCATGTGGAATTCCTCTATAAGGCAGATAACTACTATGCACCTGAGGCGGATGGCGGGATTCGCTGGAATGATCCGGAACTGGCGGTGGATTGGGGCGTGGAGTATCCCATTCTCAGCCAGAAGGACGAGAACAATCCCTGGCTGAAAGACGCTGTGACCGGGTTTTAAGGAGAGATACAGATGACAGTAATCGTAACAGGCGGCGCCGGCTTTATCGGCGGCAATTTCATTTATTATATGCTGAAAAATCACCCAGAGGATCGGGTGATCTGCGTGGATTGCCTGACCTATGCAGGTAATCTCTCTACTCTGAAAGCGGCGATGGAGCGTCCCAATTTCCGGTTTTGCAAGATCAATATCTGCGACCGGGAGGCTGTGTATCGGCTGTTTGAAGAGGAGCATCCGGATGTGGTCATCAACTTCGCGGCAGAGAGCCATGTAGATCGCTCTATTGAAAATCCGGAGGTATTCCTCCAGACAAACATTTTAGGAACCGCAGTGATGATGGACGCCTGCCGAAAATATGGCATTCAGCGGTATCATCAGGTTTCCACAGACGAGGTTTACGGAGATTTGCCTCTGGATCGCCCGGATCTGTTCTTTACTGAGGAGACGCCCATTCACACAAGCTCTCCTTACAGCAGTTCCAAGGCAGGAGCGGATCTGCTGGTACTGGCGTATCACCGTACTTACGGTTTGCCGGTATCGGTTTCCCGCTGCTCCAACAACTATGGACCATATCATTTTCCAGAGAAGTTGATTCCCCTGATGATCGCCAATGCCTTGGCAGACAAGCCCCTGCCTGTATATGGCGAGGGGCTGAACGTGCGTGATTGGCTATATGTGGAGGATCACTGCCGTGCCATTGACCTGATCGTTCGGAAAGGGCGCGTTGGTGAGGTCTATAACGTGGGCGGACATAACGAAATGCGGAACATTGATATCGTGAAACTGATTTGTAAGGAATTGGGAAAGCCGGAGAGCCTGATTACCCATGTCACGGACCGCAAGGGACACGATATGCGCTATGCTATCGACCCGGCGAAAATTCACAATGAGTTGGGCTGGCTGCCGGAGACAAAATTTGCTGATGGTATCAAAAAGACCATCCAGTGGTATTTGGATAACCGGGAGTGGTGGGAGAATATCATCAACGGAGAGTACCAGAATTATTATGAGCGGATGTACGGAAACCGGTAAACCCCGTATTGCCATTTTGATGGCGGTATATGACCCGAGAATGGACTGGCTGCGGGAGCAGTTGCTGAGCTTGAATGACCAGACCTATCCGAATCTGATGCTGTATGTCCGGGACGACTGCTCTCCAACAGTGCCGTATAAAGAAATACAGAAATGTGTCAGGGAGTGTATCACCAATTTCCCTTATGTGATGACCAAGAACGAGAGAAACCTTGGCTCCAATCTGACCTTTCAGCAGCTGACACAGGAGGCGGAGGGAACATACTTCGCCTACTGCGATCAGGACGACATCTGGCTGCCGGAAAAGCTGACCGTTTTGGAAGAAGAAATCAGGCAAAGCGGCGCGCTGCTGGTTTGTTCAGATATGTATGTCATTGATGGGAAAGGAAACTGTGTCGCGGACAGCATTACGAAAGTTCACCGGCATCACATATTTCACAGTGGTGAGAAATTGGCGGCGGGACTGTTGTTCCACAACTTCGTGACAGGCTGTACCATGTTGGTTTCGGCAGTGGAAGCGAGAGCGGCCGTCCCGTTTTGCCCGTACATGGTGCATGACCAGTATTTGGCGCTATGGTGCGCCGAGCGGGGAAGCATTACTTCAGTAATGCAGCCGTGGATTCGTTATCGAATTCACGGAGGAAACCAGACAATGGTTATGACTGGAGTAAAAGATAAGGCCAGTTATGGCGTGATAAGAATTGATATGCCAATTAAGAAAATAGAGTGGCTGCAAAACCATTTTCCATGCGGAAATGATTTGCGGCAAGCAATGGATGCGGCATTGGTTTGGCTGAACGCCAGAAAACAGAACTGGGAACGACATGGTGGTGTTCGATTGATTTGGAAGTATCGCCATTTCAGTAAGATTCCATCCATAGCTGAGATTGTTTTGAAGTATTGCCCAGAGAGATTGTTTATGATGGCAATAGCCCTCGCTCGGAAGAATTATATATGAGGTTGTAATGAAAGTTTTAGTAACTGGTGCCAGCGGGCAGCTGGGTTATGGCGTGTGTGGGGAATTAAAACGGCGAAAGGTAGACTATGTTGGCACATCTTCCAGAGAATTGGATATCACAGATCCAGAAGCGGTGGAGCAGATGCTTCAGGTAATTCATCCTGATGCAGTGATTCACTGTGCTGCTTATACGAAGGTAGATCAAGCAGAAGAAGAACCGGAACAGTGCTGGGCAGTGAATGCAGCGGGAACAAAAAATATTGCGGCTGCTTGCCGAAAAATTCACGCCAAAATGCTGTATATCTCCACGGACTACGTGTTTCCCGGAACGGGAGAGCAGTTCTATGAACCGACAGACCCAGTGGGACCGGTAAACACTTATGGCAGAAGTAAGCTGGCTGGAGAACTGGCAGTACAGAGTCTGCTGGAGAAGCACTTTATCGTTCGGATCTCTTGGGTATTCGGTAAGAATGGAAACAATTTTGTGAAAACCATGCTCCGTTTGGCAGAGACCAGAACGGAGCTGAACGTTGTCTGTGACCAGATTGGAAGTCCAACCTACACGGCAGATTTAGCACCGCTGCTGTGCGATATGATACAGACCGAGAAATACGGAATCTACCATGCCACCAACGAGGGGACCTGCTCATGGGCGGAGTTTGCAGAGAGTATTTTCGAGTTGGCTGGAAAGCCAGTAATCGTACATCCAATTCAAACCAGCGAGTATCCTACCAAAGCAGTGCGCCCGTTAAATTCCCGGATGAGCAAACAGCGTTTAAAGGAGAATGGATTCTCAATGATGCCGCAGTGGCGCGACGCATTGAAACGGTATGTAGAGGAGATCAAAGGAGCGGCGAGATTGTGAAGCAGGAAGATCAGCAAAAACTGCGAAAAATATGCACAGCGGTATTGTTAGGATATTTTCTGATTGCAATATTGTTTTATGTCGTCGGCGGAGAACAATTACAGTACAAAATTTGGCTGACAGAAGGAGTTACCCCCAGTGAACCGGTGGGGGAACTGCTGATGGGAACAGAACTGGCACAGCCATTTACTGCGGATGGAAATGAACTGACAGCGGTTCAGCTGCAAATCTCAACATATGCCAGAAAAAACACATGCCATCTCAAATTGGAGATTGAGAGTGCAGGCGGGAAATCCATCGGTACAGCAACCATAAGCGCGGAAGAATTGGAAGACAATTCTATTTGCCGGATTAGCTTTGCGCAACCTGTACAGGTTACAAAGGGAGAGCGGTATCTGTTGAGACTGACGTCTCCAGATGGAACTGCTGGGAATGCAGTGACAGTATGGTGGGGAAATACCATGCCCGCGGCACGATATGATGTAGCAGTGGCGATTCCAACAGAGGACCAGTTGCAAAGAAATGGGCAACCTTTGGAAGGAATGCTTCAGTTTCAGTTGGAGGAAAAAGAAAGATTCTGGTTCGGACATGCTTACTGGTATTTAGTGGCTGCCTGTGGCGCAGTGTTGGTGTTTTATAGTATATGGACTTGCCGTCTGGAAAAACGGGGGCGCATGACATTGCTTCTTAGAGCGATGCTTATGTGGGAGCGGTATGGCTACCTGATGAAGCAACTGGTACAACGGGACTTTAAAACGAAATACAAGCGGTCCGTACTTGGCATGTGTTGGAGCTTTTTAAATCCTCTGCTGACTATGCTGGTTCAGTATGTAGTGTTTTCAACGTTATTTAAGAGCGATATTCCCAACTTTGCGCTGTACCTGTTGACAGGTATTGTCTGTTTTAACTTTTTTGCAGAATCTACCACAATGGCATTGCAATCCATCGTCGGGAATGCATCACTGATTACCAAGGTATATGTTCCCAAATATATTTATCCGGTTTCCAGAGTGCTGTCCCTCTCTATCAATCTGGTACTGTCTCTCATTCCATTGGCGGTTGTGATGATATTTACAGGAACAGCGTTTCGACCAGCTATTTTGTTGCTTCCCTTTGGGCTGGGCTGTCTGCTGATTTTCAGTCTGGCGATGGGATTTCTTTTGTCGACAGCTATGGTATTTTTCCGGGATACGCAGTTTTTATGGGGAGTAGTCAGCATGATGTGGAATTATTTGACGCCAATTTTTTACCCAGAGAGTATTATCCCAAGTGGTCTGATGCCGCTGTATAAATGCAATCCGATGTATCACATTGTGCGGTTTATCCGGACGATTTTGATCAGCGGTATTTCACCGGAACCGAAAGCCTATTTGTACTGCCTGCTTGTAACACTGGTCCCGCTGGCGATTGGCATCTTGGTATTTAGGAAAAATCAGGACAAATTCATTTTGCATCTGTGAGGAAATCATGATCAAAGCGGAAAATGTATCTATATGCTATCAAATGGCATATGACCGAATCAACAGTTTAAAAGAGTATTTTGTCCAGCTTCTAAAGGGGAAGATCAGGTATCAGGAGTTTTGGGCTCTAAAAAATGTGAGTTTCGATGTGAAGAGAGGCGAAGTTTTAGGAATTATTGGTCACAATGGCGCGGGAAAATCCACTTTGCTGAAAGTTATTTCCGGTATTTTGCGTCCCACAGAGGGAATGGTGAAGCTGGAAGCTCCGGTCGTTCCCATGTTGGAGTTGGGAAGCGGCTTCGATTTTGATTTGACCGGCAGGGAAAACATCTTTCTAAATGGTGCCATTTTGGGGTATTCCGAGAAATTTTTACATGAAAAGTATGATGAAATCGTCGAATTTTCTGGCTTGGGACAATTTATTGAAGTGCCGCTCCGAAATTATTCCTCCGGTATGATTGTGCGGCTGGCGTTTTCCATTGCAACCGTAGTGAATCCGGAAATCCTGATCGTGGATGAGATCTTGGCGGTGGGCGATGCGGATTTCCAGGAAAAGAGTAAGAAGCGTATGTTAGAACTGATGAGCGGCGGTACAACGGTGCTGTTTGTGTCTCATAGTCTGGAACAGATCCGGGAAATGTGTGACCGTGTCCTTTGGCTGGAACATGGACAGGTTCGAATGCTTGGAGAAACAAAAGAAGTCTGCGATGCCTATCAAGGGTCGTAAAGAGGTGCGATGTGAGCGAAATATATAATGAAGCATATTACCATAGCGGCTGTGGATCGGTTCCCTATGAAGAGCCGGAACACTGGGTGAAATTTTTTGGCGGGATTGCGGACAGAATCGTATCTGACTTACATCCGGAGACGGTATTGGATGCCGGGTGTGCAATGGGGTACTTGGTTGCAGCCCTGCGTGACCGCGGTGTAAAAGCATACGGGATAGATATTTCTCAGTACGCGGTGTCTATGGTGCGCGAGGATATTCGACCGTACTGTTTTGTCGGTTCTCTGACAGAGAAACTGCCGGCGGAGTTGCCGGAAAAGTATGATTTGGTTGTAACCATTGAAGTGTTGGAGCATCTATATGCTGAAGACGGCGAGCGGGCGATACAGCACCTTTGCCAGTTGTCAGATATCGTCCTTTTTTCATCTACTCCGGATGATTTTTCAGAGAGAACACATGTAAACGTGCAGCAGAGGGAATATTGGGCAAAGCTATTTTTCATAAATGGCTTTATGGATGATATAAATTACAGACCAAAATATTTGACCGCATATGCTTCTCTGTTTCGACGGGGGACGGATTTGACGCGCCAGATCGAAGATTATGAAAGAAATATTCGGCTCACAGAGAGATCAGTGGAAGTGGAAAATCAGAAGTGGAATCAGGCTGTGCAGGACAAAGAGGTTCACATCCGTAATCTGGAAGTCATGCATGCAGAAGAGAACCGAATATGGTCAGAACGGGAAAAAAGTCTGCAGGAGCAGCTTCAGAACGATAAGGAAAATTCCCTAAAGCTGGAAGAGCAGCTGCAATCAGAACTGCGGCAGCAGGCAGAGTATATCCGGCAAAAAGATGCGAAAGCGCAGGAGCAGGAGAAAGCGAACCAAAGTCTGCAGGAAGAGTTATCTCATTACAAAGAACACTATCTTGCTGCGATTGGGCAGAGAGAAGAACTGAACCGGCAGTTGGCGGCGGCGCAGAGGGACTATCGGGAAATTTCTACCGCGTTCTTTTGGAAAGTGACAAAGCCGCTGCGGGTGATTGTAAACGCAATAGAACGTCCCTTTAGAGAAATGGTTTTTGTTCAACTGGTTCGGAAGGGATTCGGATGTCTGCACGAACACGGATGGAGGTATACTTGGAAAAAGGTGAGGGACTGGCAGAAAAACCGGCAGGATTATGTATCCGTTGGAAACAAGCCATTATTTACAGAAGAGGAGTTGGAGAAGCAGCGGCAGGAACATTTTCCAAAGCAGGTCAAATTCAGCATCGTGGTACCTTTGTTTAATACACCGGAGAAGTTTTTGCGGGAAATGATTCAATCTGTGCTGGGCCAGACGTATGCGGATTGGGAACTGTGTATGGCAGATGGCAGTGACAGTGAACATCGGGATGTAGAAAAGATTTGTCGTCAGTATGTAAAGCATGACCATCGCATCAAATATCAAAAATTAGAAAAAAACCTTGGAATTTCTGGAAATACCAATGCCTGTCTGGAAATGGCAGAGGGAGATTATATTGGACTGTTTGACCACGATGACCTACTGCATCCGGCGGCACTGCACGAGGTGATGTGTGCGATCTGCGAGCAGGACGCAGACTTTATTTATACGGACGAAAATACATTCCATGAAACACCGAAAGATGCCTTCTGCCCGCATTTCAAGCCAGACTATGCACCGGATACACTGCGTAGTTATAACTACATCTGTCATTTTACCGTGTTTCAGAAAAAATTATTGAAAGAAACGGGAGCGTTTCGGTCTGAGTTTGATGGGAGCCAGGATTATGACATGGTTCTGCGGTTGACAGAACATGCACATAAGATTGTTCATATCCCGGAGATTCTTTATTATTGGCGGGCACACAAAAATTCGGTTGCGGAATCCATTGGAGCAAAGCCATATACGCTTGCAGCAGCACGCAGCGCATTGCAGGAACATCTGAAAAGGATCGGCTTGAATGGAAAAGTGGAAGATGCGAAAATTCCATCCACGTACCGCATTCGTTATGAAATTTCGGGGGTGCCGAAGATTTCGATTGTTATTCCCAATATGGACCATGTGGTTACGCTGCGTACCTGCATAGACTCTATTTTGACAAAGACTACTTATAAAAATTATGAGATTATCATTGTCGAGAATAACAGCGTAGAGCAGGACACCTTTGCTTACTATGAAGAGTTGAAGAATGATCCCCGAATTCATATTGCAATATGGAAAGGAGTCTTTAACTACTCGGAGATTAACAATTTTGGAGTCCAACAGGCAGCTACAGGGGATTATCTGATTCTTCTGAACAACGATATTGAAGTGATCGCACCAGACTGGATTGAGGAAATGCTGATGTTTGCACAACGATCCGATATGGGTGCCGTGGGGACGATGCTCTACTATCCAGATGACACAATTCAACATGCCGGTGTCATTCTGGGAATGGGCGGTGTGGCAGGTCATGCACATAAGTATCTGCCGCGCGGCAGTTATGGATATATGTCCAGGGCAACGATTGCCCAGAATTTATCTGCTGTCACAGCTGCCTGCGTGATGATACCGCGCCATGTTTGGGAGGAAGTCAACGGTTTAGATGCATCATTTGCGGTTGCATTTAACGACGTGGATTTGTGTATGCGGATACGAAAAGCCGGGTATTTGATTGTGTGGACACCGTATGCAGAACTGTATCACTACGAGTCCAAGAGTCGTGGGCTTGAGGACACCCCGGAGAAGCAGAAACGGTTTGAAGGAGAGGTCCATCGGTTCCAGGAGCGTTGGAAGAAGGAACTTGAGGCAGGCGATCCGTATTATAATCCAAATTTGACATTGGATCGGGAAGACTTTTCAATTAAAAGAGAGAGCGAGAGGGAAAAGTGATGAAGCGAAAGCTGATAAAAGGACTTTTGATGTGGATAGCCGTAGTATTGTGTGTAATGACGGCTTATGCGGACGATACATTTTCCTGTGCCACAACGGATGAACAGGGAAATGTGATTCATGGCTATTATGATGAGGAAGATACACAATGGTATCTGTTTCTTACGAATAATGTAAGTATTCCGGACCTGAACGTGGAATTGAGGGGAGAGGTTTCCTCCACGGATAGGGGTACAGTGGACCAGCAGACAAATACATTACGTAATGCCTTTGCCGAAAGCGGAGACAGCGTTACATTGCAGCTTGCCGGAGGAGAAACAGAGAAAATCACAGTGATGCAGTCGGCGCTTCCAAGTATGTGTATTGAATTGAAAGGTGCGACTTTGGATGAGGTCCATCAGGATAAGAATGTGAAGTACGATGGAACACAGGTTACTGTAACGGATATTGCAAATAGTAAAAATAATTTACATGTGACGGATGCGACTTTCAAGGGACGTGGAAATTCCTCTTGGGCTTGCTATGAGAAAAAGGGATATCAGTTAAAATTTGATAAGAAAACCATCGTCCTTGGCATGGCAAAGGCAAAAAAATGGGTTCTTCTGGCGAATGCTTCCGATGACAGTATGATGCGAAACCAGTTGGCGTTTGATTTAGCAGATCAATTAGGAATGCCTTATGTGCCGGATAGTGCTTATGTAGATCTGTGGATCAACGGTGATTATCGCGGAACATATCTGGTGTGTGAAAAAGTAGAGATTGGAAGCAGCCGTGTGGATTTAAAAGATTCCAAAGGCGTTCTGATGGAACAGGATGAAGCGTTTTATGCGGATGAGGATATCTGGATTCAGAATGATGGAACAGGACGACATTTTGTATTGAAAGAATCGGTAACAGAGGATGATCAGAGCGTCATTCAGGAAGCTATGCAGGAGTTTGACGATGCTCTGAATGAATTTATGAATTATCTGTCGGTGACTCCGGATGGGGATATTACATTGGATGCACTGTCTCAATACATCAACGTGGATTCTTTTCTACAATACTACCTTGTGAATGAATACACTTTGAACCGTGAATCTGTTGCCACTAGTTTTTACTGGTATAAAGATGGAGACAGTGATGTACTGCATTTAGGTCCGGTTTGGGATTTTGATACTTGTATGGGAAATGACCTAAGTGATACAGAGAGCTATACAAAAATGCACATCTGTAGCCACATTGTTTATCAGCGATTGCTATCTATACCAGTGGTGCAAGATGCGCTAAAAAAACTGTATGAGTATAACGAATCGGTATTTAAGGATATGGGCGTCAAAACGGATACTCTGCATGAATTGTTACAGAGTTCCGCAAATATGAATTACACGCGGTGGCAGGCTCTGATAAATGGATTCAGTGGTAAGGGAACCTTTTTCGCGGCTTCTTATCAGGAGGCAACAAGAAATCTGAAAAACTGGCTTGATAAACGAGAAAAAAGTTTCCCATTAGAAGAAACCTTACAGTTCTTAAGACAGACCACGGCTTATATTGATGAGGAGGAAGGGAAGCTTAATCTCACATTTAAGGGTGCAGGCGACTGTGAAGATTTATGGTTTGTGATTTGGAGCGAAGTGAATGGAAGAGATGATATTATCTGGCACAAAGCCATAAGACAAGCAGAAGGTGTTTGGGATTGTGAAGTAGATTTGAGTCAACATCATTCCACAGGAATTTACGACATTCACATTTGGGGTGGAAATGCTGGGAAAGCAACGGCTTTTCAGCAGAGTCTAAACATTTATGTAAGGAAAGAATTTGTCGAATCGCCTTCTGTCCATATGGAAGCTTCACCAGACTATAGCACCATGAAGATTTTCGTGAAAAACGCAGGCGATTACGATCAGATCCTTCTGCCGGTATGGAGTGAGGCCGATGGTCAAGATGATCTTGTGTGGTATGACGCGGAAAAGCGGGCGGATGGAACTTGGGCGTATACTGTGGATCTTGCAAATCACAATTCAGTTGGAACCTACCAGGTCCATGTCTATGGGAAAAAGAATGGGGAACTTCAGTTGATTGCGCATACAACTGCCGATGTGGCGAAATTGACAACATTTGCAACGGCGATGGTTTCACAAAATTGCAGGACTATGCGGATCATTGTAAAAAACGCTGACGATTATGACCGTGTGTATTTGCCAGTGTGGAGCGAGATCGATGGGCAGGATGACCTTGTGTGGTATGACGCAGTGAGGCAGGCAGATGGGACTTGGGCATATACAGTGAATTTGATGCAGCATCAGTCTGCTGGAGAATACCAGATCCATGTTTATGGTGAAAAAGACGGGAGTCTGCAAATGTTGACGCACACCACTGCACAGGTTGAGCGTGCGCCGCGTGCGGACGAGCTGTATGCTGTAGCGGAGGTTTCAGCGGACTGCCGGACAATGCAGTTGACTGTGCGGAACACCGGAGATTACGATCAGGTATACTTTCCGGTGTGGAGCGAAGAGAACGGTCAGGATGATATTGAATGGTGCGCCGCAGTGCATCAGAAAGATGGAAGCTGGGCCTGTACGGTGGACCTGACAGCACATCATTCTGCGGGGACTTACCAAATTCATGTTTATGGTGAAAAAGATGGGGCGCTTCAAATGTTGACACAAACTACGGCAGATGTGGAGCAGATTGCCCTGCCGGATACCTCTTATGTTACGGCGGAAGTTTCGACGGATTGCCGGACGATGCAGCTGGTTGCGAAAAATATCAGTAACTGTGATCAGGTATATCTGCCGACATGGAGCGAGGAGAATGGTCAGGATGACATCGAATGGTATGCTGCGGTGCAGCAGACGGATGGTGACTGGACATATACGGTAGATTTAACAAAGCACCACTCTGCCGGAGCATATCAGATTCATGTTTACGGCAGAAAAGATGGAGAACTGCAAATGCTTGCACATACCGCAGTAAATGTTGATCGGATTGCTTCATGAAAACATAAAAAGAAGGTGAAACAGAGAGAATTGATAAAAATATCAGAATCACAGAGAAAATAAGGAAAGATTGGAGAAGACTTATGAAAAAGAGATTACTTTCATTAGTATTGGCATTTTCGCTGATACTGAGTGCAGCTCCAACGGTGCTGGCTGCGGACAAAGAGGAGAGCGAGAGCACGGAACAGCTGGAGGAGAGAGAGGACGTTTCCATTCCTGAGCAGGATGCGGAAGAAAACAACAGCCTTGATGAAGGATTGGAGGATTCGGAAGAACCTGAAGTGGACGAGGGAGATGGACAGGTGGAGTTGGAAGAAGTACCGAAAGCGCGGCTTGCGGTACAGAGCGCGGATACGCTGGGCAGTGCATCTGCATTGGCGGGATTGACGGCGGTGTCTCAAACACACCATGCGATCGCCAATGGAGTGACATATGACAAAATTGTCATGCGAAATAAGGACAACCATCAGGCGATTGGTTATATGACGGAGATTGATCTCACAAAAAATGTGAAGCTGAAGGTTGCCTATGACGGATACTATACAAAGGGCAGCACAAAGGCAGACCGTGTAGGCAATGCCCAAACGATCCGAAATGGTCAGTGGAGCATGAAAGAGACTACGAAGCTGGCAGCGGATTATGGAACCATCGCAGACCGGGAAGGCACTGTGGTCATGGCAACCAATGGCGACTATTTCAATATGGGTACCGGTGAACCTACAGGCTATCTGGTTATGGAGGGAAATGTGATCAAGACCTCCTATGAACCGTATTTTGCGATTCTGACAGATGGTACGGCAGTGATTCGAGATGCAGGTACTCCTACAGATGATGTCGTAGAAGCAGTTTCCGGACCATTTTACCTTCTGAAAGATGGCGTGATCCAGCAGCCCAGCGACGGGGCAATGAATCCCCGGAACAGCGTAGGCATCCGGGCGGATGGCAGCGTTGTATTTTTCATGGCAGAGGGGCGCTTAGCGCCGCGGTCCATTGGTATGGATTATTATGAGGTGGCATCTGTTCTGAAAGATGCCGGTTGCGTAACAGCCCTGTATCTGGATGGCGG
>JAXYYF010000144.1:0-1680 GCA_037419475.1 bacterium | reverse complement strand
CTTCCCAGTCGCTCAGATCCAGCGTAGCTTTCAGATCAACGGTGATTATGCCGCCATACATCGGAGGTTCATAACTGCCTTTGCCGATGATCTTCAAGGTGCAGGCTGTGTAAGTCCCATTAGTATCTTTACCCCCGACATCAAGCCAGCCGCTTGTGATTTTGTGTTCATTCAAATCCAACGTAACCGTTGTATTGTCGCCGGAAATACCCGTCCTTCCTGCAATCGAAACATCCGCCAGCAAGGTGATTTTTGTGCCGTTTGTTGCATTGCACATCGCTGACTTAAAGTCTGTGCCGTAGGTCACGGTATTGTCGCTCGCCGTGATCTTCACGGCCATGTGCGCCTTGCAGGTAAAGCATGTGCCATCGTTATCCACGCTTTCATGCGGGCACTCGCTCTGGCAAATTTTACACTTGCCAGTACTGCTATCATATTCATGATTTTCGGACTTGCCGCACGCGCAGCGGTGGAGATGTGGATACTGGCTATCCAACTTCCATTCATGCTCATGCTTCACGATGGTAACATCGTCACTGCATGTGTAGGCGCCGCTGAAATTTGTAAACTTACTGTTGTCGTTCTTGAGAGCATAGGCATAGCCCTCTGCCAACAGGTCAGACACCTTTTTGTAAACGCTCGAATCCTTGACAGATAACGGGCTTGAGCCTGTACCCGCACTTACCGAGAACGTACCCTGCGTCAGCAGGTTTGCCAGCTTTGCGCTCTTGGTCAGCGTCAAGCCGCCGTTCAAGTCCAAATCGCCTTGGAAATCCAGCGTGCCGCTCGTGGCATAAACCGCAGGCTCCTGTTTTGACAAGTTAGTGCCATCTTTGAATATGCCGCCGGTCGCGGTCAGCTTCTGAGCAAAAGTTACCTCGCCGCCCGTAACATTGATCGCGGGGGCAAGCGTGTAGCCGGAGGGCTGGGCTGTGTCGATCTTCTGGGCCGTCGCGGTCACGTCTTTTTCAAAGGTCACCGTGCCGCCCGTGACCTCGATGGCGGGGGCGACGGAGCTGCTGCTGGACTTGCTGCCGGTTGCAGTCACAGTGTCCTCAAAAATCAGGCTGCCGCTGGTGACCTTGACAGCGGGGGCAGCGGAGAATTCGGTGGTGCCGCCGGGGACATCCGGAGAAACGAGGTTTGCTTCGCCTTGGACGGTCAGTGTACCGCCGCTGACCGTCAGGGCCGGACTGCCGGCGAAGCCTTCCAGCTTCACGCCGTTCATGTGCAGCGTGAGGGGCACACCCTCGCCGATCTCGAAAGTTTTCCGCAAGGTGTTTGTAAGGTTTCCGGCAGTATCTTTCGCATAGGATACCAGCCACAGCTCCTTTACGCCGCGATCTATGGCATCCTCTATGCTTTCGTACAGATTACCATCCTCAGCTTTGTCTGTCGCGACCGGCGTGAAGCCGCAGTCTGTGCACATGCCGTAGTCACTGTAATTGTGGTCCGCCACCGTGCCGCTTGAATAGCCGCATGCGCACGCGCCGCTGACATGCCCCTTGCCGTCAAGCGTGGGCGAGTACACCGGATTGCCATCCGGATCTTTCATCGATTCATGCTTTTCCTGCGCTATTTCTGCGCCGCATTCCCTGCAAGTTCCCGTATGGTAGGTATCGTTAAGAATCGTATATGTGAGGAAGTGCCCAATCTTGGATTCAGTATCAGCCGCTTGAT
>JAXYYF010000143.1:0-6739 GCA_037419475.1 bacterium | reverse complement strand
CGACCTCTGGCCGGAGAGCATCGTGGCCTACGACATTGCCGGGCCTCATAACCCTGCCGTCATCGCCTTACGTTGGCTGGAAAAGTGGATCTACAAAAAAGCTGATGCAGTGGTGTTCACCATGGAGGGTGCTTATGACTACATCGTCGAGCAGGGCTGGGAGAAGGAGATCCCCCGCTCCAAGGTGCACTACATCAACAACGGCGTCGATCTGGAGCAGTTCGACTACAATAAAGAGCATTTCCGTGTGGAGGATCCTGATCTGGACGATCCGGACACCTTCAAGGTCGTCTATACCGGCTCCATCCGCAGAGTCAACAACTTGGGCCTGCTGTTGGATGCGGCAAAATGTGTGAAAAATCCCAATATCCGTTTTCTGATCTGGGGCGACGGTGACGAGCGGGCGGTGCTGGAACAGCGCGTCCGGGAGGAACACATCGGAAACGTGGTATTCAAGGGTAAGGTAGAGAAGAAATATATCCCGTCCATTGTCAGCCGCGCGGATCTGAATTTTGCCCACAATACCCCATCGCCGCTGTTTCGCTTCGGCATCAGCTTCAATAAACTGTTTGACTATTTAGCGGCGGGAAAGCCCATCCTGTGCGATTTCCCCTGTCCGCACAATCCAGCGACCTCGTATTATGCTGGCGTTGAAGTATCGACTGCGCAGCCGCTTCAAATTGCCGAAGCCATCAACGCTTTGTCAGCAATGACGAAGCAGGATCGGCAGGTCTATTGCGCCAACGCCCGCCGCGCTGCGGAGGACTTTGACTTCAAAAAGCTGACGGACAAGCTGCTTAATATCATCGAAAGCCTTCCCGAAAGGAAGTTGTGAACAAAATGGAATTTACCTATGCCGCATACCGCAGTCTGCTCTCTCTTCTGCGTCAAGGCGGCTATGCCTTTACCGATTACCACAACTATCAAGCGTATCCCCGCTGCGTGATCCTGCGCCACGACATTGATACGGACATCGCGCAGGCCGTCCGCATGGCGGAAACGGAGGCCGCGGCCGGCGCAAGGAGCACATATTTTCTTCTGCTCCGAACGGATTTCTATAATCCGGCTTCCGCGCAGTCGCTGCGCATGCTGCGGCAGATCCGCTCGCTGGGGCATGAGCTGGGCCTGCACTTTGACGAGGCGGCCTATCCGTCGGGAACGGCGGAAGAGACCGTGGAGCGTATCCTGCGGGAGAGGGAGGTGCTCTCCGCCATTCTGGAAGCGCCGGTCACAACGGTTTCCATGCACCGGCCCTCGAGGACAACGCTGGAGGCCGATCTGCAGATCCCCGGTATGGTAAATTCTTACGGAAAGACCTTCTTCCATGATTTCAAATATCTCTCCGACAGCCGCCGCCGCTGGCGCGAGCCGGTGGATGAGATCATCCGCAGCGGCTCGTATGACCGTCTGCATCTTCTGACGCATCCGTTCTGGTATCGCGAAGCGGAGCAGACGCTCTTGCAAACGGTTTCCGATTTTGTGAACGCTGCCAACCGGCAGCGGTACGCCGTTCTTGCGGACAACATTACGGAGCTTGACGCGATTATGAAAGAAAGCGAGGTTCGGTAGCATGCACGCCTCCATCCACCAGCCCCACTATTTCCCGTGGATCGGGTATTTCGATAAGATGGCGAAGGCGGACGCCTTTGTGCTGCTCGATCAGGTACAGTTTGAAAAAAGCTCGCAGATGATCCGCAACCGTGTTCTTGACCCGAACGGAGCGGTGAAGTTCCTCACCATCTCCGGCGATACAAAGGATTTTCTCAACCGCGAATACCGTGAGCTTGCCGCAAAGGATAACCCGCAGTGGACGGAGCGGCAGATGAACGCGCTGCGGAATTATTACCGGAGAGCGCCCGGTGCGAAGGAAATGCTTCCGATCATGGAGGAATTTTTTCAGCGGAACGAGCCTACGATCTGCCGCTGGACTTGCGGCAGCATCGAGCTGGTGCGCCGGCTTCTGGATATCCGAACGCCGCTGATCTATCAGTCGGACGTTTCCTATGACCACGATTGCAGGCGGTCCGATCTGGTGTATGCCATCTGCAACGCCATCGGTGCGGACACCTATTTTTCCGGCCGCGGCGCGTCGATGGCGTATCTCGACCGTGAAAAGTTCGCCGAAAACGGCGTGAAGATCGTTTTTCAGGATTTTACCCATCCCATTTATCCCCAGTGCAATTCCAAAGAGTTTATTCCCGGCATTTCCGTTCTGGACATGCTGATGTGCTGCGGCATCGAGGAATCCCGCCGCATATTCTGGGAGAATGTCCGTTCCACCCATGAATTTGAATAGAAAGAGGTTTGATCTATGCAGTTTATCGATTTAAAAGCCCAGTATGCCGCGCTCAAGCCGGAGATCGACGCCAATATTCAAGCCGTGCTCTCCTCCGCCCAGTTCATCGGCGGCGGCTATGTCAAGGAGCTGGAGGCGCAGCTTGCCGCCTTCACCGGACGCAGGCACTGCATCACCTGTGCCAACGGCACGGACGCGCTTCAGCTGGCTTTCATGGCCATCGGCGTAAAGGCGGGCGACGCTGTGTTCGCTCCCGACATGACCTTCATTTCCTCCACGGAGCCCGCCGCCATGTTCGGCGCCGTGTCCGTATTCTGCGACATTGCGCCGGATACCTACACGCTCTGCCCTGCGAGTCTGGAGCGGCAGATCAAGGCGGTCATCGCCGAGGGGAAATATACGCCGAAGGCGGTCGTTGCCGTGGATATTCTCGGCAACCCCTGCGACTATGACGCGATCATCCCCATCTGCGAGAAATACGGCCTGACGCTGATCGAAGACGCCGCCCAGAGCTTCGGAGCCTCCTACAAGGGGAAGAAGGCCTGCTCCTTCGGCCGCATTGCCACGACCTCCTTTTTCCCGGCAAAGCCGCTCGGCTGCTACGGCGACGGCGGCGCGGTGTTTACGGACGACGATGCGGTGAACGATCTCGTGCGCTCGCTCTGCGTTCACGGCAAGGGCCCCGGCGGCAAGTATGACAATATCCGCATCGGCATGAACTCCCGTCTGGACAATCTTCAGGCCGGTATTCTGCTGCCCAAGCTCAAGGCGCTTGCCGATTATGAAATGGATGCCCGCCAAGCGGTGGCGGGCCGCTACAGCGCCGCCTTTGCCGGTGTGTTTACCACGCCCTTCGTGGCGGAGGGCAGCGTGTCGGCCTGGGCGCAGTATGCCCTGCTGGCGAAGAACACCGAGCAGCGCGACCGCATCATCGCCCGCCTGACGGAAAAGGGCATTCCCAATATGATCTACTATCCCACGCCGCAGCACGCGCTGCCGGTGTTTGCGGACGAACCGCGCTACGGCGAGAGCTTCCATCACGCTGACGATTACTGCGCGCGCACCTTCTCCCTGCCCATGCACCCCTATCTGACGGCGGAGGAACAGCAGACGGTCATCGATGCGGTGCTGGAGGCAGTGTGATGGCGGAGAAGAACTATTTCGTCCACGAAAGTTCTTACATCGACGATGACGTGGAGATCGGCGAGGGCACGAAGATCTGGCATTTCTGCCACATCCAGCGCGGCGCGCGCATCGGCAAGCGCTGCTCGCTCGGGCAGAACGTCAATGTCAGCAATCACGTGAAGGTGGGGGACGGCTGCAAGCTGCAAAACAACGTCTCTCTCTATGAGGGCGTGGAGCTGGAGGACGATGTGTTCTGCGGCCCGAGCTGCGTGTTTACCAACGACCTGACCCCGCGTGCCAAATATCCGAAGGGCAGCGCGGGTTATCACAAGACGCTGATCAAAGAGGGCGCGTCCATCGGCGCAAACGCTACGATCGTCTGCGGCCATACCGTGGGCCGCTGGGCGCTGATCGGCGCGGGCGCGGTGGTTGCCTGCAATGTTCCGGATCACGCGCTGATGCTGGGTGTCCCGGCAAAGCAGGCAGGCTGGGCCTGCGCGTGCGGGCAGGTGCTGCGCCCATCCGGCGGCGGGAATTTCCGCTGCCCGGACTGCGGACGCACGTATCAGTTAAAAGAAGCGCAAATCGAAGAGATCAAATAACGCCGCCTTTCCCCGCCGGCAAGGGGAAACGCTGCACAGAGGAGAACAGAAATGGAGTTTGATACGATCTATCAGGGGCTCATCAGCGGGGAGGGAAAGCTGGCCGTGGTGGGCCTCGGCTATGTGGGTATGCCCCTTGCCGTGGAGTTTGCCAAGCATGTCCCGGTCATCGGCTTCGACATCAATGAAAAGCGGGTGAACGAGTACGCCAGCGGCATTGACGCCACCAATGAGGTGGGGGAGGCCATTCGGAATACCACCGTCGAATTTACCTCGGACGCCTCCCGCCTGAAGGAAGCAAGGTTCATTATTGTTGCCGTTCCCACGCCGGTCAATCCCGACACCACGCCCGACCTGCGTCCGGTCGAGGGTGCTTCCCGCGCGGTCGGCCAGAATCTGACGCCGGGCAGCATCGTGGTTTTTGAATCCACCGTCTACCCCGGCGTGACGGAGGATATCTGCGTTCCCATTATTGAGAGAGAATCCGGCCTCAAGTGCGGCGAGGACTGGAAGATCGGCTACTCTCCCGAGCGCATCAACCCCGGCGACTGCGTCCATACCCTGACGAACATCTGCAAGATCGTCTCCGGCATGGACGAGGAATCCGCCCGCGAGATCAAAAAGGTCTATGACATCGTGATCAAGGCCGGTACGTTCCCGGTCTCCAGCATCCGGACGGCGGAGGCCGTCAAGGTGGTGGAGAACAGCCAGCGCGATATCAACATCGCCTTTATGAATGAGGTCGCCATGATCTGCGACCGCATGAACATCGACACGGCCGAAGTTCTGGACGGCATGAATACCAAGTGGAACGCCCTCGGCTTCCGTCCCGGTCTGGTCGGCGGGCACTGCATCGGCGTGGACCCCTACTACCTGACCAATGCCGCCGAAGCGCTCGGCTACCACAGCCAGATCATCCTCAGCGGCCGCAAGGTCAACGACAGCATGGGCGGTTTTGTGGCGGACGCCGCCATCCGGCAGATGATCGGGGCGGGCATGGCGCCAAAAAAGGCCACGGTGGTCGTTCTTGGCATTACCTTTAAGGAGAACTGCCCGGACACCCGCAACAGCAAGGTCGTTGATATCATCGACCGCCTGAAGGAATACGAGATCATGCCCATTGTCACCGATCCGTGGGCCGACCCCGAGGTGGCCAGACAGGAATACGGCGTGGAGCTGGTTCCGTTTGAGGCGCTTCCAAAGGCAGACTGCGTGATCATCGCGGTCGGTCACAGCGAATTCCGCGCCCTGTCCATGCCCCAGCTCAAGGAGCTTTATAAGGCGGAGCTTCCGAACGACGAGCGGGTGCTGATCGACGTGAAGAGCCTGTACCGCATGGATGAGCTGAAGGCATCCGGCCTGCGCTTCTGGAGGCTGTGAGCGGCCTTCGGACGGCGTGGGGAAAAGAACAGCCCATCCGGAAAATGTAGAGAACAAGGAGTTTCCAACATGATAAAAGTCTGTCACATGACCAGCGCGCATCCCGCGGAGGACATCCGTATTTTTCATAAGGAGTGTGTCTCTCTTGCGCGCGCCGGGTATGAGGTTTATCTTGTCGAACGCGGCGCAAGCTATGAAAAGAACGGCGTCCATGTCGTCGGTGTGGGGGAGATCCCATCCGGCCGGCTGAAGCGAATGACCGAGGGTGCGAAACGGGTTTATGAAGCGGCAAAAGCCGTGGACGCGGATATCTACCACTTCCACGATCCCGAGCTGCTGCCCTATGGCCTGAAGCTGAAGCGGGCCGGGAAGCGGGTCATCTTCGACAGCCATGAGGACTATGCCAGACAAATCGCAGTCAAGCCGTATCTCCCGCGATGGATCGCGCGGCTCATCTCTCACATTTACACCGTTTATGAGCGCCGTGTCCTGCGTGATATAGATGCTGTTATATTCCCATGCACGATTGAGGGAAGGGATCCATTCAGCGGTAAATGCCGTTGTACGGCACTGATTAATAACGTACCGCTGCTTCAGGAGCTGCCATCCTCTTCTTGCTCAACAGCGGACGTTTTTTCCGCGGGATACGTCGGGCCGATTCGTCCCGATCGGGGCAATACGCAGAATGTACAAGCTTGTGAAGCTGCGGATATCCCGCTCTTTTTTGGTGGCGCTCCCTCCTCTGAGGATTACCGTCAGGAGCTGCAGCAGCTGGATCGCAAGGGACTGGTGACCTTCTGCGGGCAGCTTGACCGCGCCGGCGTTTGGAAGCTTCTCTCCAGTGTTTCCGTTGGGTTAGTGACAGAACTGAGTGTGGGACAGAACAATACGACGGATAACCTCCCCACGAAAACCTATGAATACATGGCAGCGCAGCTTCCCTTCCTGATCTCCAATTATCCTTATGCCAAAAAAGTGGTGGACAAGCACCGCTGCGGCATCTGCGTTGATCCTGAGAATGTCGCCGAGCTCACTCATGCGCTGACCTATCTTAGAGACCACCCCGATGAGGCCCGTCAGATGGGCGAAAACGGCCGCCGTGCCGTGAAAGAGGAGTTCAACTGGGACGTGGAGGAGAAAAAGCTCCTCGCCCTGTATGAGGATATTTTGAACGAAAAATAAAAGGATGTGCTTCTTATGAACTACGCGCTTATCGGCTGCGGCCGCATCGCGGTCAACCACATCAAGGCCGCCCTGAACAACAAACTGAACATCGTCGCCGTGTGCGACGTGCTGCCGGAGAAGATGGAGGAGCTGCTGGCCAAGTATGACCTCC
>JAXYYF010000142.1:0-2921 GCA_037419475.1 bacterium | reverse complement strand
TTTTATCCGACACCGGGGAACTTGGAACTGACTCGACCATTTTCGACCGCGAAAGTTCGATTATCGTTTCTTCCCCGTACGGAGCCCTCTAATTCGGCCGCATCGGATACTTACACGGCGGGGTCTCAGGTGGCATGATTGCCGGTCAAACGAATCCGTTCGGTGTCGTCTACAAACAATGCGGAGCACAAAACGTCTTCATGAACGCTGCTGCGCGTACCCCGAATACAATTCGCTATGAAACACCCAAGTTCAGTAGCTTTTACCTAGCAACACAGTGGTGCAATTTTGCACCCAAGTCATGATAAGGGCAGGCTCCCCGCCTTGAGCGCGAATTGCTTTAACATGCTCCGGAAGATAGTAAGAATCTCTTGCTTGATCCGCTTCAGGACGGTTTGATGCCTGTAGCAAAACTAAATCATAGCGTTCACGCTTTTTAATTTCGGGATCAAGGTATTTTTTTCAATCAAAGGCTGGTTTGCATGCGATTTCATAATCGCATTGTCCAAGTATTCCGCAACAGGATACTGAGAGAGATTGCCTCGCCCAATGGTCGCAATGCGTGTCTTAAAGGACTTGCGAGCCTCTTTTTCGTCCTTAGCCTGACCGGAAACGATGGCATCTCCGATCAGGAAATTGGAAAGATAGCCGTTTAACCCACAGTTGTAATAAGTATACGAATTGCCGACCACAAGAAGCGTTTTCGGTGCCTTAACAAGATTCTTCACCGTCGGAGCTTCATGGGAAATGACAAAGTTAACCTTCCCGGTTTCTGCCGCCATGGTTGAAGAAGCAAAGCCTGACAGCATCAGAGAAACAGTCAGGGCCACAACCGTACCTTGTATTTTTTCATTTTGAGCTATCTCAGGAGGGGAATCGGCAAGCCGGAGAAGACCGACTTGCCGATAGGAAAACTACATGTTGAAGAATTGATTCATCAGCAGGATGGTTCCGAAGCAAGCACACATCGGAATCCAATTGCGACGCACCAGACTCATCGGGCTCACACCGGCCACCAAGGCCGCAGCAATCAAGCATCCGGCAACCGGGCTCATAGAACGGAATACCGAGCAAGCCAGATGCATCGGAACCATCATGGCAGGCAGGTTGCCTCCCACTTGGTTTTGAACATCAACACTTAAGTTCGCAAAGGCCGAGAAAGCACCGACACCGGAACCCGTTAGGAAGGTCACGATACCGACCAACCCCGAAAGCACGCAGGTCATACCGCCGACGCCGAATCCGAATCCTTTAGCCTCACCGATGATTTCCGAGACAAGACCGGATACCCGCAAGCCGGTTGCAAACACTTCGGCGCAAATCACGAGGGCCACGACACCGCCGAAGAGTGCACCCATCTTCTTGAAGAAGACCAAGCAGTCCTTCATCACCAACTTGGCATCACGAAGTCGGATTAACTCAATAATGGCCACGACAATCCACGTGAGCATCAAAGCGCTCGGCGTGCTCAACTTAATCGAAGCAATGCCGAACTTAGAAAAGACGAAAAGCAACACGATGGGAACGAACGGGAAAACGGCATACCACTTCGGGCATTCGCGGGCGACAGGGGCTTTAGCTTCCTGCACCTCATCGTCAATATCGACCTTCTTGGCATCGTAATACTTAGCCGTAAAGAAGATGGCAACCGCCGTCACGATATAGGCAAGCCAGCAGGCCGGCAACTGCCATTCGACAAAGTATGCCATGGAATCGACATTGGCGACCTTAGCCGCGAGCTGTTGAGTGCCGAAAAGCGGACCGGCTGCAATGGCCGAGCAGCAAGCAATACACGCTGCTGCCGCTCCGCGACTGACGCCGACTCCGACCAAAATTGGATAAAACGCTACCAATAAGAGCATGGTCAGACCTGCCGCCGAGACGACTACAAGATTAATGCCCTGCCCGATTAGATACGCTAAAGCCAAAACAAAGTAAGGCTTACTCAAGGCACGCAAAGGTTCGGCGCACAACTGAACCAAACGGTTAGCCGCTCCGATTTGGCTCATGTATCCGGCAAAACCGCCGCAGGTCATAATGATTAAGCCGACGCCGACGACCTGTTTCTTGGTAATCGCATTAATCAATTCGATTAAGTCGAACCAAACAAAGCCCGTCGTCTTCGTGCCTTTAGGCAAAAATTGCGTCGTACCGCACAAAATGCAGATGCCGATAATGATTAAACCGCTTGCAAGCAAAACGATATGAACCGGATAGCGTTTGATAATCATCCATCCGGCAACAATCGTAATCAATGCCGCCGTAATAATTGGGATTGTCATATCACTTTCTCCTAGTGTTTGGGATTTCTACTCGGAAAACCCGGTTAACCAGCCTTTCCATTTACTTAATATCGGAAACGAATTGAAACCCCAGATCTTTCGCCTCCGAAAAAACTATCGAGAAAAGAACCGATTGACGGTAAACTGCGCGATTTTACGCAACGACTTAGCCAAGGTCTCGTCAATGTCACAAGCAAAATCAATTTGTGTGACGTCAATCTTGAAAAGAGATGCAATGACGGTGCAGGCCAAAAGGTACGATCCGGCCGACGTCGGGTGACGCTTATCGGCGATATAAAGCGGGCACGACGGGTCACTCTGGATGGCCTCGGCAAATGCCAATCCTGCCGGAACCGCGAGAGCCGAATTTTCATTGGCAACCGAGATGATTGAATCGGCAAGTTGAGCTGTCATTTCCGGGCGATCGCGATAAGCCCAGGAAATAACAAAAATAGGTGTTGCGTTGTGGCTTCGGCAAATCTCGGCATCTTTTTTTCCGAATTGCCTGAAGTTTTCTTTCAATTGCGGATGAATCGGTCCTTGCGTGGAGTCGAGCAAAAGGACGCTATCCCACAGTTGTTCGCTCGGGTCTCGGAACTGAACCGTATTGTTGCCGTCGCTACTAAAGCTATACGACCC
>JAXYYF010000141.1:0-1230 GCA_037419475.1 bacterium | reverse complement strand
GATCATACAAGTCCGCATAATGTTTTCCTACAATCAAATAGGAAAGCAACTTGATTGGAAGTGCACCAGCTTTCTCTTGAACCAGATTTTCTGTCAGATCCAGTTTTGCCCCAGTTTGCAGAAAATCAATCTCATCACAGAATGTGGTTAAATAAGGCAGCATTCCATTTTGAAAATGCTCCTGATTTGCGGCTCCATTCACCATACCATACAACAAATCCTGATACTGTTTGGCTACAAGCTGACGGTAGGTGGATGGATCCGGCTTCATGATTTGAATCATTCGATCCGCCACATAAGCGAACAGGAAAAAAGCATCGGGATAATACCAACTCATCCCCTGCATGCGTTCCTCCGGCTGATATTTATAGTAAATATAAACCGCGGCAAAGACATCCTGTATGGCTCTGGTGTGCTTTAGATAGGCACACATGAAAACGGAATCATTTCCAATCACAAAACGCTCATCAAAGCAAATGCCGTTGTCCCGAATCAAATTTCGGCGAAACATCTTGCCATTGATCGTAGTAGCAATGTATGGCAAAGCATACTGGCAGTCTGACTGCAGATATGTTTGGGCAAATTCAGCGGCAGTATACCGCTGCACATGACCGGTTGCAAAGTGCTCGACCTGTCCACGCCGTTCAAGGTATCCGCCCAATGCCAAATCTATATCATCGTCCTTCATAGCGGTTAGCATCAGTTGTACAGCATTGGGAAGATATTCATCATCCGAATCGATGAACATAATATATTCTCCTCTTGCTGCAGTCAGTCCAGCATTGCGCGCCGAAGCTTCGCCGCCGTTGGCCTGATGCACAACGACCACTCGCGGATCCAGAGCGGCATACTCGTCACAAATCTGGCCGCTACGATCAGTAGATCCATCATCCACCAAAACAATTTCGAGTTTTGAATAAGTTTGGGTGATCAGAGATTGAATACACCGTGGCAAATACCGTGCTGTGTTATAAATAGGAACACAGATAGAGACCAGCGGTGAGTCTGAGCTCGCAGGCGATGCCTGCTTCTTTGGAATCTGAATCGCTGGGGGGACAAGTTTTGCAGTGGCCCCCAAACCGCGGCAGTGGCGGCACATATCCACATAGCCCCGTTTCGTATACCCCTGCCGAAACTCAAGAATTTCCATTTTAGAAGAGCTGGCAATCTCAATATAATCATTGCCCGCAGAGGGCAAGAGTCCTGCCCGGCTTGCGTATTTCTGATAGC
>JAXYYF010000140.1:0-10176 GCA_037419475.1 bacterium | reverse complement strand
TTCGCGGCGGTCGAAAAGCCGCTGAACATTGCCGCAAGCGTCGTTCTGAGCGAGGACGCGAGCCTGGAAGGGGTCAAAACGGCGTTTGGAGCCGCTCTGAGCGCGTTCTGCCGCGAGGAGGCACTCACATCCCGCCTCGTGAGCTACGCGCGCGTGAGCGCGCTCCTGCTCGATTGCGAGGGGGTCGCGGACGTGCGGAGCTTTACGCTCGGCGGTGCGGGGACGAGCCTTGCCCTCGGCGAGCGCGAGATCGGCGTGCCCGGCACGCTGGCGCTCACGGAGGTGACGGCATGAGACTGCCCGAGAGCGTGACAAGGATCGAGCCGGTCGGCGCAGTGCTCTCTGCGGCGGAGGCGGGCGAGGCGCTGCTGCGCGCGGCGGGGGAGACGGTCAATGCCCGCGTGCTGGTCGGTACGGCGGATGCGGCGGGGCTCTCGCGCTGGGAGCGCGACTACGGCCTTGCCGACTGGTCGGGGGAGGAGAGCGCGCGCCGCAGGGCGCGCATCTATGCGGCCATGGCGGGCGGGCAGACGCTCACGCGTGAGCGTCTGGCGGCGCTGGCGGTATCGGTCGGCGGCGCGGACTGCGGAGAGGTCGCGGAGGATTTCGCCGCTTACGCCGTCGAGCTTGCGGCGGTCAAAGAGGGCCGGCTGCCCTCGGAGAGCGGCATGGCGGCGCTCTCGGATGCCATCGCGCGGCAGAAGCCCGCGCACCTGACGGTGACGGCGGCACCGTGCGCGGCGCTCTTGCTCGACCGCGCGGAGTGCCTGCACGGGGGAGTGCTGACGGTGATGTGGGGAGAAATGTGAAGAAGGAAGGGGGCGGCACCCGCCGCCCCCTTTATTTGTTTTTCGTCAAATCTTATAAGATATAAGAAATATTTTGTACGGACATGTGTATTTACAAGCAAAGGAAAAGCGTGGTATAGTCGTAGCATCGAAAGAAAGAGGCTTATTTATGATCAATCGGGATTCCATTGCCAAGCAGGTTTATGTACAACTGAAGAAAATAATCGTTCTGCAGGAGACGCCGGGCTACAAAATGGGCGACCACCTCAACGAAGCGGCGATCGCCGCCTACTTCAAGTGCAGCGTGACGCCGGTGCGCGAATGTATTAACATGCTGCGCAGGGATCATCTGATCGTCGGAGATTCGTACAAATCCTCGCTGATCGTGACGTTTGACAGCAAGGCGGTCCGCGATTTGTTCGATGTGCGGGAATGTCTGGAGGTCTGGGCACTAGAGAACGCCTTCTCCAAGTTCACCCCGCGAGACATTGAGGAGATGCACCGCGCGCATGAGCGCTATGGACTCGCCTATGAAAACTTCGACGAGGAAGAGATCATTCTGGCAAACGCGGCTTTTCACGATGCGATCGTACATCGGGCAGGAAACGATCTGCTGGCTGAGGAGCTCTCCGGCATCCGTGACCGCGTGTCCATGGTGCGCGGGCCGATCGCCCGTCGGCGCAAGGCCGGAGGAGACAAGGATCGCCTGATGATTCCCGTGCGTGAGCATCAGGCGATCATGGACGGGATTGAATCCGGCAACCTGACAAAGGCGCGCGCCGCACTGACCACACATATGGAGCGGATCGCCAATGAATCCTGCGAATATTATGAAAATTACGTCAAGGAGACCTGAGCGGATTCTTTTTTACGAAATATCTTATAAGATATATGAAATAACATATAAGGAAAATGAATATGGAGAAAATCAGGCTTTACCGGATCAACGAGAAGGATAACGTCGCAGTCGCGCTGGAGGCGATTGCAAAGGGCGAGAGCGTAATATGTGCGGAAATGACCCTTACCGCGCAGGAGGACATCCCAAAAGGACACAAAATGGCGCTGACCGCGCTGCATGCGGGGGACGAGGTCATCAAGTACGGCAATGTGATCGGCCGGATGGCGTGCGAGCTGCCCGCGGGCGGCTGGATCCATGACCATAACCTCATTTCACAGGGCGATGAGCACCATCAGTACCGGTATCAGCCGGTTCCGGCGATCCGCCCCGGCAGCGAGGAGGAGACCTTTCTCGGCTACGCGAGAAAAAACGGAGATGTGGGGACGCGGAATTACATCATCCTCATTTCCGGGTCGTTCTGCACGAACACGCATCTGACGGATTTTGCCCGGCTGGCGGCCGAACGGTTCCCGAAAACGGAGCATTTTGACGGCTTCCTGCCGCTCACACACGAGTGCGGCTGCGGCCAGATGGGACAGGATCTGATCTACACGCGGCGGACGATCGCCTCACTGATGCAGAACGCAAATTTCGGCGGCGTGCTCTTTGTGGAGTTGGGCTGCGAAAATAATCAGTTCGACACCATCCGGCCCTATATCGAGCAGTTTGATGAAACACGCTTTCGCAAGCTGCGCATGCAGGATACGCCGGATGAGTACGGCACGGCGATGGAGCTGCTCGGCGAGCTGTATGAGACGGTCAATGCCGACCGCAGAATGCCCTGTCCGCTCGAGAAGCTGCACATCGCCGAGAACTGCGGCGGCAGCGACGGCTTCTCTGGCATCACGGGCAACCGGTTGGCGGGCAGCTTTACGGACGAGATGGTGGGGCGCTACGGCTGCGCGGTGAACATCACGGAGGTTCCGGAGATGTTCGGCGCGGAGCATATCCTGATGAACCGGGCGAAGGACGAGGCGACCTATGAGAAGGTCGTCGGGCTGATCGAAAGCTATAAGCAATACATCGAGAAATACGGCGCGAGCGCGAGCGGCAACCCCTCCTTTGGCAACCGCAAGGGCGGCATCAGCTCTATTGAGGACAAGGCGCTCGGCTGCATCCAGAAGGGCGGAAGCTGCGCGGTGATGGATGTGATCCCTTACGGCCACCGTGCCGTGGAGAGAGGCTTCCAGCTGGTGTGGGGGCCGGGCAGCGACCTGATCGGCGTAACGGCGCAGATCGCCGCGGGCGCGACGCTGGTGCTCTTCATCACGGGGCGCGGAACGCCGGTCGCCTATGCCGCGCCGACGCTCAAGATTGCCACGAATTCGGATATTTTCGAGCGCAAGCGCAGCTGGATGGACTTCAACGCCGGACGGCTGCTCGAGGGCGCGGACGTGGACACATTGCGCGGCGAGCTCAAGGAAATGGTGATCGCGGCGGCGGAGGGCAGATACCGCACCAGCAACGAGCGCGCGGGCTTTTACCAGATCGCCATTCTGCGCGACGGCGTGACACTCTGAGGCTATTTTAGCAGCGATGCTATTTTAGAAAAACAAATCAAAATGAAGGAGATTTACACATGAAAAAGCTATTTGCACTGATTCTTGCACTGGCACTGTCGCTCAGCTTGTTTGGCTGCGGCGCGGGGAACGGCGACACGAAGACGCCGGACGACGCCGCGAACGGCACGGAGGAGACGGCTGACAACTTCTACAAGGGCAAGACCGTCACGGTTGTCTGCCCCTTCGGCGCGGGCGGCGACACGGACTATAACGCCCGACTGGTTGCGCAGTGCCTGAGCGATAAGCTCGGCGGCAACTTCATCGTGCAGAACGTCACCGGCAACACCGGCAGCGTGGGCGCTAAGCAGGTGCTTGACGCAGATCCCGACGGCCTGACGATGCTCTTCTCCCACACGGCGCTGGTGTGCAATCAGGCGGCGGGCCTTGTGGATTTCGGCTATCAGGACTTTGACATGTGCTGCATCGCCGCGGATAAGGACGGCGGCACCTACTACATGCGCACCGATAACCCCTACGGCATCACCGATCTGGCGAGCCTCGTGGCCTACACGAAGGATCATCCGGGCGAGCTGACCATGACCGCCAACGTCGGCGGCACCTCTCATCTCGGCGCGCTCATCATGAAGGACTACGGTGCGAACTGCGCGCTCGTTGACTTCGGCGGCGCCTCCGAGCGTCTGGCCGCCCTTCTCGGCAGTCAGGTCGACGTGGCGACCTGCGCCTATGCCGCGGCGAAGGAATACGTTGACAGCGGCGAATTCTTCTGCTTGGGATATCTGAGCAAGGAAGTCAATCCCGAGATGGATCCCGAGCAGTATCCCTGCCTGACGGAGCTCGGCGTGCCCGAGAGCTGGTCGATGTACTATTCCGTGGCGTTCCCGAAGGGCGTGGATCCCGAGATCATCTCCCTCGTCTCCGAGACGATCGGCGACATGGTTCTCAACGACACGGACTACGCGGCCAACATTGCCGAGACCTATGCGCAGTCTCCGTGCTATTACGATACCGACGATACGCTGAAGATCTATGGCGAGATGTATGACACCGCCATGAAGTACGCCGACGCGCTCAAGTCCGGCAACCTGTAAGGAAAGCGGACGCCGCAGCAGCTGCGGCGGAAACGGAACCGAACCGAACCGGCCATGCCCCGCGGGGCATGGCCGGAACAGGAAATGCCGGCCGAAGAGGGCTTCGGCGGGCGGAAAAATTTAGGAGGGATATCCTTGAGTGAAAAAAAGTACAACGACCTCATCGGCGCCGGGCTGCTCATCGCATTGAGCGTGTTTTCCCTGTGTGTGAGCCGGCAGATTCCGATGGGACTGGCCAGCGGGCTGGGCGCGGACTTCCTGCCGACTGTGTGCTCGGTGATTCTGCTGGTGATCGGCCTTGTTCTGGCCCTTCAGGCGATCGGCGAACTGAAAAAGGCGGACAAGAGCGAAAAAACCGAGAGGGCAGAGTCGAAAGAAAAGGGAAGCGGCAAGCTTGCGCAGGTGCTTTTGACCTTTGTGCTGCTGTTTGTCTACGATCTGCTGCTCAAAACGGTCGGCTTCGTGATCCTCACGCCGGTCTACCTTTTTCTGCAGATGCTGCTCATCGCGCCGAAGGACAAGCGTAAGCCCGTGTGGTTCGTCGTGCTGGGCATGCTGACGACGGCGGTGATCTATATGATCTTTACGTGGGGCTTCTCCATCATCCTGCCCATGGGGCTTCTCAAGTGAGGTATGTTCAATGAGTGAAACGATTGCTGGACTTCTGAGCGTCTGCAACGCTCCGTGCCTGTTGCTTATGGCGGCGGGAACCATTCTCGGCATTATCTTCGGCGCTCTGCCCGGCCTGAGCGCGACGATGGGCATTGCGCTGTGCCTGTCGCTGACCTATTCCATGAGTTCGGTGGAGGCGATCTCGCTTCTCATCGGCATTTATATCGGTGGCATCTCCGGCGGTCTGGTGTCCGCCATCCTCATCAATGTGCCCGGCACGGCCTCGTCTATTGCCACCTGCTTTGACGGTCATCCCATGGCCGAACGCGGCGAAGCGGGCAGGGCGCTCGGCGTTGGACTGTTCGCCTCTCTTATTGGCACGGTTTTTTCCTTTATCGTTCTGATCAATCTGGCCCCTACACTGGCAAAATTCACACTCAAGTTCGGGCCTTATGAATATTTTGCGATCTGCCTGTTTTCCCTCACGCTCATCGGCACCCTCATTTCCGGCACCATCCTCAAGGGACTGGCCAGCGGCGTGCTGGGCGTTCTGCTCGGCTGCGTGGGCGTGGCGCAGGTCACGGGCACGCTGCGCTTCACCTTCGGCATCACCGAGCTTTCCTCCGGCTTCGGCTCCACGCCCGCCATGGTCGGCATTTTTGCCATCGGCGCGATGCTCAGCGCGGTGATGAAGGGCTTTGAAAACGACGGCAGCAAGATCGCGCAGTATAAGCTCCACGGCTTCGGCCTGTCGAAAAAGGAGATCGTTGAGCAGCTGCCGAACTTCCTGCGCTCGGCGCTCATCGGCACGGGCATCGGCATCCTGCCTGGCATCGGCGGCGGCACGTCCAACCTTGTGGCCTACGGCATTGCCAAGAGCAGTAGCAAGTATCCCGAAAAGTTCGGCACGGGCATTATTGACGGCATTATCGCAAGCGAGACGTCGAATAACGCCTCCATCGGCGGCGCGCTGATCCCACTGATGACGGTCGGCATCCCCGGCGATACGGTCACGGCGATGCTTCTCGGCGCGCTGACGATCCAAGGCCTGACGCCCGGCCCGCTGCTCTTCAAGACTGACGCGGGCTTTGTCAACGGGCTGTTTGCGGCGGTGCTCATTTCCACAATCATGATGGTTATCTTCGAGTATTTCGGCATGAAGCCGCTCGTCAAGATCCTCGGCGTGCCGCGCTATGAGTTGCTTCCCATCGTCATGGCGATCTGCATGGTGGGCGTGTTTGCCTCCAATAACCGCGTGTTCGACCTCTGGACGATGCTGTTTTTCGGCATCCTCGGCTTTGTGCTCTCCCGCTTCGGCTTCCCGACCGCGCCCGTGATCCTCGGCTTCATCATCGGCCCCTATATGGAGCAGTACATGCTTCGCGCCGTGATGGTCGGCCGCGGCAGCCTGATGGGAATTTTCCAACGTCCCATAGCAGTCACATTCCTCGCGCTTACGGTGCTTTCGGTTGCCTTTACCGTCTATAAGGAGCTCAAGGCGAAGAAGGCGAAGGAGGAAACGGCGGAATAAGGGACGCACGGAGGAGACGCTATGTATGATTTTGACCATGTGATCGACCGGCGCGGCACCGGCAGCCGCAAGTGGGACATTACCGCGGAGCGCGGCTATCCGACGGATGTGCTGCCGATGTGGGTGGCGGACATGGATTTCGAGGTGCTGCCCGAGATTTCGCAGGCGCTGAGGGATCGCGTCATGGATCACCGCATTTACGGCTACAGCGCGCCGGTCGAGGGACAGCACGCGTCCGTGTGCGACTGGATGGCGCGTCGCCACGGCTGGCGGCCACACGAGGAATGGATCGTAAACACGCCGGGCGTGGTCGCGGCGGTGAAAATGGCGATCCAGTGCTTTACGGAGCCGGGGGATGCGGTCATCATCCACGAGCCGCTCTATTACCCCTTCCGTAAGGGCATTACGGACAACGGCCGGCGGCTTGTCGGCAGCCCGCTGCGCCGCGTGGGTACACATTATGAGATCGACTTTGAGGGTTTTGAGCGGAAGATCACAGAAAACGATGTGAAGCTTTTCATCCTCTGCAGCCCGCACAATCCGGTCGGCAAGGTCTATACGGCCGGCGAGCTGCGCCGTCTGGGGCAGATCTGCGCGGCGCACGGCGTGCTGGTGGTCTGCGACGAGATCCACGGCGACTTTGTTTACGGCGGGCGGAGATTTGTGCCTTATCTGTCCGTCTGCCCGGAGAATGAAGCGGATACCATCCTCTGCACGGGCGCAAGCAAAACATTTAATCTGGCGGGACTGAAGTTTTCCAATATTTTTATTCCCGACGCGGAAAAGCGGGAGCGCTTTGTCCGCCAGCTTGACCGCTGCGGCATCGCAGCGAGCAACGCGCTCGGCGGCATAGCGGCGAAGGCTGCCTATGAAAACGGCGACCGCTGGGTGGACGAGCTGCTCGGTTATCTGGAGGGGAATATCGCATTTTTCCGATCCTATCTGGCGGAAAAGCTACCGGAGCTGACGGTAATGGATCCCGAGGGGCTCTATCTCATCTGGGTGGATGTGAACGCCTGGGGCCTGAGCGACGAGGAGCTGACGCATTTCATGATCTATGAGGCGAAGGTGTGGCTGGACGAGGGATATCTGTTCGGCGAGCATGGACGCGGCTATGAGCGCTTCAACCTTGCCTGCCCGCGCAGCGTGGTGAAGGAGTGTGTCGACCGCATTGCGGACGCCGCGCGCAGACGCGGCCTGACGGGAGGAATAGGGAAATGAAAATCACAAAGATCGACATTCTCAATGCAAAAACGCCGGATAACCGCGTGGCAGGCTATGAAAAGCTCGGCAATTCGAGCCCTACGTGCACGTTCTGCCGCATCTGGACGGACGAGGGCATCTACGGCGACGGCGAGGTCGCCGGCATCCACGCGGGGCTTGCTGTGTATGGGATGCTCCAGCAGATCGGAAAGCTGTTGCTCGGACGTGACCCACTGCTGAACGAGGCGTTATGGGAGCTGATGTACAAATCAACGTTCTTTGGCCAGAACGGCGGCGCCGTGGTTTTTTCGGCGATCTCCGCGCTTGATATCGCCCTGTGGGACATCAAGGGAAAGTATTTCGGCGTGCCGGTGCATGTGCTCCTCGGCGGCGCGTGCCGCGACCGCATCCGTTGCTATGCCTCACAGCTGCAGAATGGGTGGTGGGAGATCGGAACGCCGACGCGGATCTGCCTGACGCTTGACGATTACCACCAGTGCGCCCGGCGCGCGACGGAGGAGGGCTACGACTGCGTTAAGGTCGACTTTTTCGCCTGGGATCAGGAGGGAAAGCGCTATTCCCGCGACGAGCGCGAGCGGATCATTCACCCGCGCCATCTCAAGGAGGTTGAAGAACGCATCCGTGCGGTGCGTGAGGAGGTCGGACCGCTGTGCGAGATCATCGTGGAGAACCACTCCCGCATCGACATGATGGGCGCGCTTCAGATCGCCGCGCTGGTGGAGAAATACGGCATCATGTACTTTGAAGAGCCGAACACGCCCAATCCCTATACGGCGGAGGTCATTCACAATAAGATTAATATTCCCGTCGCGGCGGGGGAACGGATCTACTCCAGATGGCAGTATGTGCCATATTTTGAAAACCGCTCGCTTCAGGTGATCCAGCCAGATCTGGGCAACTGCGGCGGCTTTACGGAGGTCAAAAAGATTTGCGATATGGCGCATGCCTACGATGTGGGCGTGCAGCTGCATACCTGCGGCAGCGGCCTTGCCACGACCTGCTCGCTGCATCTGGAGGCCGTGCTGCCGAACTTCATCATTCATGAGCATCACACCCGCCTGCGCAGCCTGACGGCGCCGGTGACGACAGAAAATCCCCAGCCGGTGAACGGTTATCTCGGATTGCCGGACAAACCGGGACTGGGAAATGAGATCACGGAGTACGCCTATGAGCTTGCGCGCGCATCGGGATTTTTGACGGAACTCAAGCCCTAAACGGAGGAAATGAGAGATGGATAATTATTTTCACTTTGACCAGAAGATCACCTTTTCCAAGGCGGTCTACTATAACCTGAACCCTGTGCGCGGCAAGCGTACTTGGCGCGACGCGACCGGCGGCTTCGGTGACTTTGTGCCCCTTCAGGGATGGATCGAGGTCTACGATACCGACGGATACTGCGGGCGCACCTTCTGCTCCACCGGTATGCTGGACAACATTCTGCCGCTGGTGATGACGGGAGAGACGCGGACCTACAACGAGTGGTATCACTACCTGTACTGGCGTCTGCGCAACTTTGGCTTCCAGAGCGGCCAGATCTGCGATCTCGGCCAGTTTGACCGCATCATGCTGGAGATCATGGCCGAGCGCGAGGGAAAACCCCTCCACCGCTTCCTCGGCGCAAAAAAGGACTGGGCGGCCATCTATAAAGGCGGCGGCTCGCTGCTGCTGACGGATGAAGAGCTGGTTGACGACATGACGCGCTATGTCCGCGAGGGCAACACGACCGTCAAGTTCAAGGTCGGCAGCGACTGGGGACGCGACATGAAGCGCGACGTCGAGCGCCTGCGCCTTGTGCGCGAGGCGGTCGGCCCGGATATCGGCATCGCCGTGGACGGCAATCAGGTCTGGGAGATCGAGGACGCAGTGCGCTTTGCCGACCTCATCCGACCCTATGAGCCGGAGTGGTTTGAAGAGCCGATCCACTCGCACGACATGAACGGAATCAAGGAGGTCTGTGAGCGCACGGGCATGGTCATCGGCTTCGGCGAGTCCATGCGCAACGCGTTCGCCTTTGAGACCTACGCGGAAAAGGGCGTGGGGCACCTTATGCCGCTCGTGGGGCGTGTGAGCGCGATGGGCGACCTGCTCAAGGTGCGCGATCTTGCCCGCGAAAAGGGATTGATGTTCTCCTCCGGCGGCACGGTGTGGCAGAACGCCTCGTTCGGCGCGCTTTATGAGGGCCGGGAGCGTCTGGAGCACCATGAACCGATGACGCAGCCGATGGGCGAGTGTCTGGAGGTCAAGCCCGAAGAGCGGGACGGCAGGCTGTATCTGCATCCCGATCTGCCCGGCTCGCCGGTGCGACTGGCCGCCAAAAAGCTGGAGGAAAACGGAACGCTCGAGAGCATCAAGATCGTCCATGCGTCCGCAAACAACAAGACCTTTGCCGTCCGCGCGTCCTATTGACGGACGAACAAACAAAAAGGCCTCTCCGGGGGACAAAACGGAAGGCTTTGCATAGGGGAGAGAAGAGGGCCTGCGAGGTACCCTCTTCTTCCTTTTTTGCCGGAAA
>JAXYYF010000139.1:0-3086 GCA_037419475.1 bacterium | reverse complement strand
CTGATAGTTGGTTACCTGTGCTGGCATAGATGGTTCCACCTCTTTCTTTTTCTCTCAAGGAAGTGCCCGCCCGCGTTGCGGGCGGGCACCGTTTGATATGCTGTGGTCAGGCAAAGTATGCCTTGGCTGGGTTCGACCTTACTTGATCGTCATGCTGTTCAGGATGACATCGGGTGCCGTGCCGGAGACGCACTCTATATCTGTCAGGCCGATGGATAGTGCGCGTCCGTCGTCGATCTGCGCAACGTATTCGATCCAGTCGTAGCCGATGCGCTTGTAGGTGCGGCCCTGGAAGGTGATGCCGCTGATCTCGCGGTCTGCGATCTCCTGATAGTTTTCAAAGCTGTCCTTGTAGTGATCGAAGTCCTCCACATTGGCGCTTACCTCGAATCTGATAGCTCCCGCGCCGAAGGCCGAGGGATCGTCGTTTTCCACAAGGCAGTCCGCGTCTTCGTCATACGACCAGCCGGACTTCGGGATCTTCGTCGTGATCTTGACCTGCACATCGTCATGTGCAAACTGAGTCACAGTTGCAGAGAAGTCCTTCGTTCCCTCGCTTGCGACGGAAGCCTTATCCGCCTCAGCTGCCTCGGCCTTCACCGTGTCGAGATACTTCTCGATGGCTTCCGTGCCGGAGAAGCCGCTGGTGTTGTACGCACTGACGGTGAAGACGCCCGGCTCCTTTTCTGCGAAGTTAACGTAGACGAAATGCGAGTCATCGTCCTTGGAGATCCACTTGTAGTAGCGGTAGTTCAGCTTCATGTGGTCGCTGTATTCCTCCTTGACGAACAAGCCATCCACGCCGAAGTAGTCAACCATCTCCTCGTAGGTGGTTTCAAAAATGTTATTGTTGACCTCGTTCATCCAGACGTAGCCCTTCTGCACCTGCTCCTCGGTCACGATGCCGGTGCCGCTGGGAGCATCCTTGCCCGAATCCCCGCCCTGCGAGGACTCACCGTCCTCCTTGACGAAGGTGATGGTGACATTGTTGCCCCAGAGATCGGTGAGCGTGATGATTCCGTTTTGCAGCGTGCCGTTGCTTTCCAGGCTGTCTCGGGTCAGCTTCAAGGATCCGTCGCTCTCGAGCGCCCACTTGATGTCAGTCGCATCGCCGCCCAGACAGAACACGCCCTTGCCGCCGCTTTTGAGCTCAATATAGCTCTCGCCTTCATCATAGACCTCGTCCAGGCTGAGCCACTCGTTGCCGTCGCCGGAGAATTCCGCGCCGAGATATTTGCCGAGGTTGGGGTCAGCGGAGTCTCCGCCGTCCTTACTGCCGCAGGCGGTAAGGGAGAGCACCAGCACCAGTGCCAGCGCAAGAGATATAAGCTTTTTCATATTACACTCCTTATCATTGAGACTATGGTGCCGTTATCGCGCTTGTAGCGGCGGCACTATGCCTTTTGAATAACGTTGCCGTTCTTGTTAAGTTAATGAATTATCCGTTACCGGGCATCTGTGTCGACGCTGTCCGGCATGGACTTGCCCGCCTTGATCAGCGGCAGATACCAGTCGGTGTAATAATCAGGTTCGTCTTTTTCTTCCACGTCGTCCCAGTAGGTCCCCCACGGGCGCAGCCAGATCTCGTAGTTGAACTTGTCTTCGCCGCTTTCATAGTGGCCCTTGATCACGATCATGTTCTCGTAGCCTGCCGAAGCCGGATCAATGACCCACTCTTCGCTTGCCAGGTCCACGTCCGTAAAGTTGCCGCTCTTGGACGTCAGCGTGCCGTATTCACCGGTGTCAGATTCGCTGAGCGTGACGGACACTTCGGCCATGGGGTTGTTCCTTGCAAAGTCCTCGTCCCAGAGCGTGAGGGTGCCGGTCTTATCGGAACCGATGTCGATGTTGCCGCAGATGTCCCATCTTGTGTAGTCCACATCTTCATAGTAGCCTGCACACTCGGTCATCTCCCACCAGCCGTACCAGTCGCCGTTCCACCAGTCGAGCACCTTGTCGCCGGTTTGCGCTGCGTTGCCGGTCCTTTGCTTGTCGCCGCAGGCGGTCAGGGAGAGCGCCATGATCAGTACCAACGCAAGAGAAATCGCCTTTTTCATAATTACCTCCTTATGATTGCCTGTGTGTGTTGTATTGTTCTCCCGCGCGGCGTTGCGCGGGGCGATCATCAGGGGCGGGGGGAACCACAGTATTCGCAAAATTTGCCGGTGTTGGCGCCGCCGCAGGCGGGGCAGGTCCATTGGCCCGTGGCACTTGCGGTGCTCTCCCGTTCGATCTCGGCGGGCACCTCCTGCGCGGCATGGGCGGCCTCTCTGCCGCCGCTGCGGGCCTGTTCGAGCGCCTGGCAGATCTCCTCGCCCATCTGACGGTACTTGCGGTAGTCCGCGCAGGTCTCCGGGTCGGGCCGTCCGGCGGTGCGGAAGGTCTGCGGCTGTCCCATCCTGGGACGCTGCTGCGCCGCCGTAGTCTCAAGCTCCACCGAGCTTCCATTGAGCCGGAAACGCATCTCATCGAAATAGGGATGACGGACCGAGACGATGATCTCAAACTCATAGGAATACTCGTAGCGGGGCGGAACGTAGCTGACTTCTTTGCCGTCGGCGTCCTCCCGCAGCAGCTCCGTGCGGTTCTCGTCGATGTCCAGCCGGCAGCCGGTGATGGCGTCAAAGTCCAGAATATCCGGGTTGGCCTCCGCCAGATCCCTGGCGCGGGTGACGGTGAACCAACGGTGCTCCTCATCCAGCAGCACCTTCCAGCCCTCGCCCATGGCGCGGGTGGTGCGGAACTGCGCTGCCTTGCCCCGGTTTTCCTCCCGGTCGGCGAGCTGCGCCTTGATCTCCTCCACCGTGGAACGGCGGCGGTCGCTGAACCACGGCGAGAGCTTTTTGGCACACTCTTTGCAGAGATTGCCATCCTCTAGTTTGCGGTTGCCGAGCAGACCGATCTTCTCGCCGCAGACATCGCAGTATTTCTTATCGAATAATCCCATGCTTGATCACTCCTATTCCTGTGTTTTTTGGAACGGCACCCTCGGTGTGCTCGTCGCTCCAAGCATAGTCCGGATTTTCCATGCCGCCCCGGTCCATGATCCGGTCTGTCACAAAGTGCTGATACAGCCCGGAAAGGGT
>JAXYYF010000138.1:0-2235 GCA_037419475.1 bacterium | reverse complement strand
GCGAGCTGGTATGCGAGTACACAAAGAATGGCATCGGCTACGCACAGCTTCAGTCCGGCATCGAATCGGAACCGATCCTCAGTGTCATCGACTACCCGCAGAAGACCTATGTCAAGCGTGTGGAGCTGGACGAGGGCAGTTTTGCCGATGTTGCTGTGCACAGCTGCGCTGACGGCGCGGGTGTGGTGCTGGCCTATCGCTATACCGGGGCGGAGTTTTCTCAAAAGTCCGTTTTGTCCATCCAGACCCTGTTAGATGGCTATGATGTCAGATCCACGGGGACGCTTCTGGTGGTGGAGGAGAATCAGATAGCGGCCTCCAACGATCCCGCTCTGATCGGCATGAACATTTTCGAGAGTGAACGGCTCATGTCGATCCGGAGAAGCGACCGGGCAGATAAACTGATCCGCGTGTACGCGCCGAGAGGCATTGAGCAATGCTATGGAATGTATAGCCATGGACGGAACTATTTCCTCTATGCCTATGTTCCCGCTCGTCAGGTCTATGACCTCACCGTGATGAATCTGGTGATCACGCTGGTCATGTACATCTTGATTCTGATGCTTGTGCAGGGATTCCGCTGGAACTCCGCAAAGGATTTCTTTATGCAGCAGGAGAACTCCGAGCAAGAATACAAGAAGTCACTCGAACAGAAAAACGCCGCACTCGAGCTTGCCGTACAGCGTGAAACCGAGGCCAATCTCGCCAAGCGGGAGTTCCTGTTTAATATGTCCCACGATATCCGAACGCCCATGAATGCCATCATCGGCTTCACCGCTTTGGCGCAGACGCACATCGACGACCATGCCCAAGTAGAGGACTATCTGAAAAAGATATCCGTTTCCGGCCAGCATCTTCTGTCCCTTATCAACAATGTGCTGGATATGAGCCGCATTGAGAACGGAAAGGTCACGCTGGAGGCAAAGCCGGTGCATCTACCGGAGCTGGTGCATGATCTCAGTGATATCGTGCAGGCCGGTGTTTCCAAAAAGGATCTTTCCCTTACCCTCAATACCGGTGGCGTGGAAAACGAGGATGTCATTGCCGATCCGCTGCGGCTTGAACAAATCCTGATCAATATTTTGGCAAACGCCGTGAAGTTCACGCCGGACGGTGGGCAGATCAGTCTGTGGATCATACAGAAGGATACGGCTCCGGCAGGCTTTGCCGATTTTGAATTCCACATTAAGGATAACGGCATCGGCATGAGTGAGGAGTTTCAAAAGCAGATTTTTGAGCAGTTTGCCAGAGAGAGGACCTCCACCGTCAGCAAGATACAAGGTACGGGGCTCGGCATGGCCATCACGAAAAGTCTGGTGGATATGATGGGCGGCAGGATCACAGTGGAGAGCGAACCGGGAAGGGGCTCGGAATTTATCATTTCTCTGCGATTCCCCGTCGGCGAGGCAAAAGCGGAGCAGATGATCCCCATTTCAAAAGCATCTGATTTTACCGGAAAGAAGCTTCTGGTAGTCGAGGATAACGAACTGAATCTGGAGATTGCATCGACGCTTCTTCAGGAAGCGGGCTTTGAGGTGGATACCGCGGGAAACGGAAAGATTGCCGTTGAAAAGGTCGAAGCGGCTCCTGCCAACCGGTATGACCTGATCTTGATGGATGTCCAGATGCCGGAGATGGACGGCTATGAGGCGACCCGCCGGATTCGTGCGCTCCCGGATGAAAGAAAAGCGGCAATTCCAATCGTTGCAATGACCGCCAACGCATTTGAAGAGGATCAAAAGGACGCTTTGAATGCCGGAATGAACGGCCACATCGCCAAGCCTCTGGATATTCAAAAGCTGTTTCAGGTATTGTCGGAGCTGCTGAAATAGGGAGCGCAGCCGCTATCCTGCTTGATAATCCGAATTTACAAATAAGACCGTTAAGGATGGGTGAACAAATGAAAATCATATATGAACTTTCGTGGCTATGGGAAACGCTGGGCATTGCACTTGCGGCTGCGGCTGTCTGTGTGGCTTGCGCTGTGCTGATTGGCAAGGCAATGAAGAAGAAAATCAGTAAGACGGTAATAGCAGTCATTGGGGCTGCGGCGTTTGTTGGTGCTGTTTTGGCGGTTATTCTGATTGCTCGGACGCCGATGCCGCTTTGACGAAATGGTAGGCTTTGATATGGGCAAAGGAAGATATTCAATTGTATTCAATAGCCAAACGGGCAATACGAAGAAGCTTGCCGATACAATTTACGCAGTGCTTCCCAAAGAAAACTGTGACTATT
>JAXYYF010000137.1:0-10554 GCA_037419475.1 bacterium | reverse complement strand
CCCGCCCACGTCTTTTGCGTGCTGACATGCGGCGCCATCTTGCGCCTGCCGAACCACATGCCGAAATACATCGACAGCGCGTCGCCCGCGAAGGCGACGCAGAACGGCGCGAGCACATGGATGCGCCCGAAGTCCGGCTCCGCACGCAGCAGCGCGATGCACGCATAGAAGGAGGGGAACACCAGCCCGCCAACGGTGCAGACGCACACATCATGGAACGGCACCTCGCGTCCCTCACGCCCATAGCCCACGACCGCAAGCAGGAAGAGCACCATAATGAACGCCCAGCGCACCAAAACTGCCATGCTCACAGGACTTGCCCACATCTGTTCCGCAGCCTTATCGCTGTAGATTGCAGCGACCTGCAAAACAGCTGCCGCGATCGTCGATCCGTAAAGCACCGCACGGGCGCTCTTCCCCGCTGTGTGCAGCAGCTCATAGGCCGCAATGCCCGCAATGCCGCACACGAGCAGCATGGTTGCCCACGCAGGGCATGCCAGTAAAACCAGCAGCAGTAAAGGCAAACCAATTGCCACTACCAACCATCTTTGTTTCATCTTTTTCCCCTTTCAGGGTTTATTTGATCCCGCCGAACCGGCGCTCGCGGTGCTGATAGGCGATCAGGGCCTTATCAAACTCCCGCTCGTCAAAGTCCGGCCATAGGGTATCGCAGAAATAGAACTCGCTGTACGCACACTGCCAGAGAAGGTAGTTGCTGATGCGCTTCTCCCCTCCCGGACGGATCAGCAGGTCCGGATCGGGCAGGCCGTCGGAGTAGAGGTAGTGCGAAAATGCCTCCTCTGTCAGCACTTCGGGCTGCTGCTCCCCCGATGCACACGCGCGCGCAAAAGCGCGTGCGGCATGAACAAGCTCGTCCCGCCCGCCATAGTTGAGACAGACATTTGCCTGAAAGCCCTCAATGTGTGCGGAGATTTCATTTGTCTCGCGGATGAGCGCCTTAAGATCGTCGTCGAGCACACTCACATTTCCGAGAAAGCGCAGGCGGTTGCCGTCGCGCTCCATCGTGTCGATGCACTCGTGCAGATAGCGGCGCAGAAGCTGCATGATGCCGTCGATCTCGTCCTTCGGGCGCTTCCAGTTTTCCGTGGAAAAGGCATAGACCGTGAGGTAGTCGATGCCAAGCTCCTTACAGTAGGTACCCAGACGGCGGAAGCTCTCCGCCCCGGCCTTATGGCCCGCCGAGCGCGGAAGGCCGCGCTTCTGCGCCCAGCGCCCGTTGCCGTCCATAATGACGGCAACATGACGAGGCAGGTTGGCTTTGTCAACCTGCCCCGTATATTGTTTCTTCGTAAAAAGGCTCATCAGACTGCCAGCAGCTCCGCTTCCTTCTTGTCAAGCAGAGCGTCAAGATCCTTGCACATATCGTCGGTCAGCTTCTGAAGATCCTTTTCGGCAAGCTTCAGGTCGTCCTCAGTCAGCTCTCCGGCCTTCTGCTTCTTCTTGAAGCTCTCCATCGCGTCGCGGCGGATGTTGCGGATGGCGACCTTGCCGCTCTCGGCATACTTGTGGATCTGCTTGACCAGCTCCTTACGGCGCTCCTCAGTCAGCTGCGGGAAGGTCAGACGGATGCCCTTACCGTCGTTCTGCGGGTTGATACCGAGGTCAGAGTTGAGGATCGCCTTTTCGATAAGCTTCACCGCGCTGGCATCCCACGGCTGAATGAGCAGCTGGCGCGGATCGGGCGAGGAAATGGCCGCGATCTGCTGGATGGGCGTGGGCGTGCCGTAATACTCCACCGAAATACGATCGAGCACGGCGGCGTTGGCACGGCCGGCGCGCACGGATGCAAAGTCCGCAGCGACGGAATCGATGCTCTTCTTCATTTTTTCTTCGTAAACCTTGTATTCATCCTTCAACATGGGGATATCCTCCTCAAATTTTGATTTGATACTTTTCTATTGCGACGCGGCTCATTCGCCGACGATCGTGCCGATCTTTTCGCCCATCACAGCGCGCAGGATGTTCTTCGGATCCTTGAGCGCGAAAACAAGGACGGGAATGTGGTTGTCCATGGAAAGCGAGGTCGCGGTGGAGTCCATCACCGCAAGGTGCTGGGCCAGCACGTCCTCATAGGAAATGGCGTCGTACTTCACCGCGTCGGCGACCTTGGCGGGGTCAGCGCTGTACACGCCGTCGATGTTCTTGGCCAGCAGGATCACGTCGGCATTAATCTCCGCCGCGCGGAGCACCGCTGCCGTATCGGTGGAGAAAAACGGCGAACCGATGCCGCAGCCGAAAATGACCACGCGGCCCTTTTCCAGATGCCGGATCGCGCGGGCGCGGATATAGGGCTCGGCGACCTCCTTGATCTCCAGCGCGGTCTGAATGCGCACATCGACGCCCTTCTGCTCAAGCACGTCGGCGACCGCCATACAGTTCATGGCCGTGGCGAGCATACCCATGTGGTCAGCGCGGGTACGCTCGATGTAGCCCTCGCCGTTTTTCACGCCGCGCCAGAAGTTGCCGCCGCCGATGACAATGCCCATCTGCACGCCGGCCTCGACGCATTCCTTTATGATGTCCGTCACCTGACCGATTACGCCGAAGTCCAGGCCGAAATGCTTCTCCCCCGCCAACGCCTCGCCGCTGATCTTGAGCAGGACGCGCTTATATTTAGGATGCTCCATGGGTTGTTCCTCCCTGTTGTTCTGTCATTTTATCGCCGTCTATTGTAACGTATTTTTCATGCTTTGCAAAGGGGGGAGAGCGATAATTTTTTGCAAGATTTTTCTATCCGTCATAACCGCCCGCTCCGTCCATCCGTTTTCCGGGCCGCGTCAGAGCGAAAATGCCTGCCGCAGCGCCTCGAGCGCCGGATTGACGTTGTCCCGTCGCCAGACCGCAATGATCTCCTCCGTTTCCAGCTCGCCGTCGAGCGGAACGAATACAAGATTGTCCGCGCCGTTGAGCTTATTGGTGAAATAGTCCGGCAGGATGGATATGCCCTCCTCCGCCGCGACCATCATCAGAATGCTCTCTGCGTCGCTGGAGCGAAAGAGGATGTTCGGCTTATAGCCCGCATTTTTATAAAGGTTCATGAAAAACGCATCGCCGAAGGAGTCCGGCGTCATGGATGGGGACATATAAAGGATCGTCTCGCCCTGGAGCTCCCGCCGCTTGAGCGATGCGCGCTGCGCGAGCGGATGCCCCGGATAGAGGGCGACGACCAGCCGCGCATGCTCGATGACGCGGTATTTCACCCGCTCGTCCTGCTTGAGATTCGTGCTGTCCCATGTGTAAATGAGGTCATACTCATTGGCCAGCAGCCCGGCGGCGAGCAGATCGGAGGAATTGCGGTAGCAGTTCACCAGTACGTTCGGCAGTGAGCGGTGGAAACGCCGCAGCTCATTGGAGAGATTGCTGCGCTCATAGCCCTTGATGTAGCCGATGCGCAGCGTACCGTTGAGGCCCGAGGACGCGTCGTGCGCGCGGCTGATGGCCGTGTCCATGCGCATCAGGATTGCCTTGGCCTCGCTCAAAAAGGCGCGTCCCGCCGGCGTGAGCGAAACAGGTCGGGTACTGCGATCAAAGAGCGCGCAGCCGACCGTCTGCTCAAGACTCTGGATCTGCTGCGTTACCGCCGTCTGAGAGATATAATAGAGTTCCGCCGCCTTGGTAAAACTCCTGTTCTGCGCCGCCGCCACGAAATACTGAAGCTGAGTGATCGTCATGCCGTTTTCTCCATAACATAAGTTTTTCTTATTATAGCATCGTACTTTCGCTCTTGTAAAGCGCTGATTTCCGCGTTAGTATCAAATTACTTTCAAAAACGGAGAGGGGTAAAATCTGTGAAACGTGAGTCCTTTCGATCCAGACTCGGCTTTCTGCTGGTGAGCGCGGGCTGCGCCATCGGCATCGGCAATGTCTGGCGCTTCCCCTATATCGCCGGGAAAAACGGCGGCGGCTACTTTGTGCTGCTCTATCTCATCTGTCTGCTGGTGATGGGCGTTCCCGTGCTGACGATGGAACTGGCAGTCGGCCGCGCGAGCCGCAAGAGCGCCGTGCACTCCTATAAGGTGCTTGAGCAGCCGGGGGCCAAATGGCACATTCACGGCTGGTTCTGCCTGATCGGCTGCTATCTGCTGATGATGTACTACACCACCGTCGCCGGCTGGATGGTCGACTATTTCGGCAAATTTCTCACCGGCGCGTTCCACTCCGGCATGAGCACGGAGGAAATCAGCAGCGCGTTCGGCGCCATGCTCTCCTCGCCCGGTGAAATGGCCCTGTGGGCCGAGATCGTGGTGCTTGCGGGCTTCCTCGTCTGTTCGTTCGGTCTGCAAAAGGGGCTCGAGCGCGTGTCGAAGGTGATGATGTTCGCGCTGCTCGCGCTCATTCTCGTCCTCGCTGTACACAGCTTGATGCTGCCCGGCGCAGTGGAGGGCATGAAGTTCTATCTGCTCCCCTCTGTGGATTCCATCCGGGAAAACGGCTTCGGCAGTCTGATCGCGGACGCGATGAATCAGGCCTTCTTCACACTCTCGCTCGGCATCGCGGCCATGGAGATCTTCGGCAGCTATATGTCCGACGCGCACACACTGCCCGGCGAGGCCGTGCGCATCTGCGCGCTCGACACCTTCGTTGCGCTCATGGCCGGCACGATCATCTTCCCCGCCTGCTTCACCTTCGGCGTGGAGCCGGATAAGGGACCCGCGCTCATTTTCCAGACGCTGCCGCCCATCTTCGTCAATATGGCCGGCGGACGCTTCTGGGGCGCGCTGTTCTTCCTGTTCATGATCTTTGCCAGCTTTTCGACCGTTCTGGCCGTGTTCGAGAACATTCTTGCCATTGCCATGGACACCTTCGGCATCAGCCGCAAGAAGGCTGTGCTCATCAACGGCGTTCTCATCGCGCTTTTGAGCCTGCCGTGCGTGTTCGGCTACAACATCTGGAGCGGCTTCCATCCCCTCCCCGGCAAGGACGTGCTTGACAGCGAGGACTTCCTTGTGAGCAGCCTTCTCCTTCCCATCGGCTCGCTTGTGTATCTGCTCTTCTGCGTAACGAAATGGGGATGGGGCTTCGACAAGTACCTCGCCGAGGCCAACAAGGGCGGCGGACTCAAGTTCTCGCCCCGGCTCAAGCCTTACTTCCAATGGGTTCTGCCGGTTTTGATCGTCATAATCCTTTTGCAGGGTCTGCTCTGAGCCTTCGTTATACGCCCCGCCGAAATTCGGCGGGGCGTTCTCTTTGTGAAATTGTCGAATCGACAGTTGACTTTAAAGTGCTGATGTGCTTTAACTATAATATGATAAAAAGCTTTCGTCTCCGCACCCTTTACTTTCTATAAAAGGAGAACTCCGCTATGCAGGAAATGAGCAGAAAGAATCAGTACTTCACCGAGTCCGTTATCCGCCGCATGACGCGCATCTCGCAGGAATGCGGTGCGATCAATCTGGCCCAGGGCTTCCCCGACTTTGACCCGCCCAAGGCGATGACCGACCGTCTGGCTGAGGTCAGCCATACCGGCCCCCACCAGTACGCCATCACGATGGGCGCGCCGAACTATCTGGAGGCCATTGCGCGCAAGTGCGGGCATTTCATGGGCCGCACCATCGACCCCAAGACCGAGATCGTGGCAACCATCGGTTCGACCGAGGCTATGGTCGACTCCCTCTTTGCCCTCACCAATCCCGGTGACCGCGTCGCCATGTTCTCTCCGTTCTTTGAAAACTACAAGGCGCAGACGATCATGGCCGGCTGTGAGCCGGTGTTCATTCCCCTCACCCCGCCGGACTTTTCGTTCGACGCGAATGTGATCGAGGACATCTTCCGTCAGGGCGTGAAGGCCATCATCATCTGCAACCCCTCCAACCCCTGCGGCAAGGTCTTTACTCGCGAGGAGCTTCAAGTCATCGCCGAGCTGTGCATCCGCTATGACGTCTACGCCATCATGGACGAGGTCTATGAGCATATCCTCTACGACGGCCGCCAGCACACCTATATGTGCACGCTGCCGGGAATGTATGAGCGCACGGTTTCCTGCTCCTCCCTGAGCAAGACCTATTCCATCACCGGCTGGCGCCTCGGCTACGCCATCGCGCCGGAAAATATCATGCAGCGCATCCGCCAGTACCACGACTTCAACGCCGTCGGCTGCGCCTCCCCGCTGATGGAGGCTGCTGTTGTCGGCCTGAATATGCCCCAGAGCTACTACGATGAGTTCGGCGCGCACTATGCGCACATGAAGAAGCTCTTCACCGACGGTCTGCGCAGCATCAGCATTCCCTTCACCGACCCGCAGGGTGCATACTTTGTGCTGGCCGACATTGCGCCCTACCTCAAGCCCGGTCAGAGCGACGTTGACTTCTGCGAGGATATGGCGCGCCGGATCGGCGTTGCCGCCGTTCCCGGCAGCTCGTTCTTCAACGAGCCGATCAACAACATCGTCCGCCTGCATTTCGCCAAGCGGGACGAAACGCTCAATGAGGCGCTTAACCGCCTCTCCAAGCTCAAGTAAACAGCGCAGAGCAAAAGCACCCCGGAGTCCGGGGTGCTTTTTTCCGCCTTGCTCTTGTCAAATACCGCGCGGCGCGGTATACTCAGGCTTGAAAAAACTTGTCGGCAGGAGAGATATTGCCCATGAAAACCGTTCTGCTGGTATTCGGAACGAGACCCGAAGCCATTAAAATGTGCCCGCTGGTGAATGAATTAAAGAGCCGCAAGGGGCTTAAAACGGTGGTCTGCGTGACCGGCCAGCACCGTCAGATGCTCGATCAGGTGCTCGAGGCCTTCCATGTCATACCGGACTATGATTTGTCTATCATGAAGGACAAACAGACGCTCTTCGACATCACGACCAACATTCTCAACCGCATCAAGGCAGTGCTTGAGGAGGTCAGTCCCGATGTCGTGCTTGTCCACGGCGACACCTCAACCACCTTCGTTACCGCGCTTGCCTGCTACTATCTGCAAATTCCGGTCGGCCATGTGGAGGCGGGGCTGCGCACCTATAACATCTACTCCCCCTACCCTGAGGAGTTCAACCGTCAGGCGGTCGGCATCATCGCGCAGTACAATTTTGCCCCCACGGAGCTCTCGCGGCAGAACCTGCTCAACGAGGGCAAAAAGGCGGAGAGCATCTACGTCACCGGCAATACCGCCATCGACGCGCTCAAAACCACCGTGCGCAAGGACTACACGCACCCCGAGCTCGACTGGGCCGCGGATAGCCGTCTCATCATCATCACGGCGCACCGCCGCGAAAATCTCGGCGATCCGATGCATCACATGTTCCGCGCCATCCGCCGCATCATGGATGAGCACCCTGACGTCAAGGCCATCTACCCCATTCACATGAACCCTGTCGTGCGGCAGGCCGCGGACGAGGAGCTGGGCGGATGCAGCCGCATCCACCTCATCGAACCGCTCGAAGTGCTCGACTTTCACAACTTCCTTGCCCGCAGCTACATGATCCTCACCGACAGCGGCGGAATTCAGGAGGAAGCCCCCTCGCTCGGCAAGCCCGTCCTCGTTATGCGCGACACGACTGAGCGGCCCGAGGGCATCAAGGCCGGCACGCTCAAGCTCGTCGGCACAGACGAAGAAACGATCTACCGCAGCTTCAAGGAGCTGCTGGAAAACCACAGCGCCTATGAGGCCATGGCGCACGCGAGCAATCCCTACGGCGACGGCTTTGCATGCCGCCGCATCGCAGATATTTTAGAACACTGATAGTTTCCGAAAACGTCCCGCAGAGCTTCTGCAGGACGTTTTTTTCCCGGGAAATATGAACTTCGTGTAAACATTTCTATAATCCGCATTTATTTTTATATAAATATATTGACAAAAGTTGTTTGCGTGCTATGATAACTTCAGAACAGAAGAAAAGAAATCAGGAGGTGCGAGATGAAGAAAAATCTTTACAGTCTCATGCTCTCGGACGACGTGGTGCGGGAGGTGGACGCGCTGGCGCACCAGCTGGGCACAAACCGCTCGGCGCTGGTCAACCGCATCCTCGCCGAATATGTCTCCGTCCCCACGCCCGAGCGGCGCATCAATGATATCTTTGAGGCCATGGAGGCGCTGATTTCTCCCTCACGCGAGCTGGTGCCGTTTTTCGCGCCAAACTCGCAGTCCATGTCGCTCAAGTCCAGTCTCGCCTACAAGTATCGTCCCACGGTCAAATACGAGGTCGACCTCGGCGGCAGCGGCGAGGACACGATGGGTACGCTGGGCGTCGTATTCCGCACGCAGTCGGTGGAACTGATCTCCGCCCTGTCGGATTTCTTCCGGCTGTGGGTACGCATCGAAAACGCTTGTCTCGCTCCCCTGCTCGGCGGAGCGATTGAGTGCTCGCTTTACGATGGACGCTTCGTCCGTCCGCTGGCCATGCCGAAGGGCCGCGCACGTTCGGCCGAGGACATTGCCGGCGCGATCAGCGCCTATGTCCAGCTCTTCGACCGTCTGCTCAAGGGCTTTTTGAGCGGCGATCTTTCCGCCCGGGACGTAGAGCTGGCCTATCGCGGCGATCTGAGAAGCCGCGAGCTTTTGATTTAAGTCATTTGTAGTTTGAAAGATAGAGGTGGATTCTATGAACGCTGAAAAATATACCCAGAAAACATTGGACGCCGTTAAAACCGCGCAGAACATGGCGCAGGAAAACGGCAACCAGTACCTGACCCCGGAGCATCTGCTCTATGCCCTCGTCGATCAGGACGGCGGATTGATCGGTTCGCTCTTTGGCAAGATGGGTGTGGACTGCGACGGTCTGCTCTCCGAGCTTGATACGCTCATCCAGCGGCTGCCCAAGGTCTCCGGCGGCAGCGGCGAGGTATACGCCTCACCCGAGACCGGCAAGGTGCTCAACCTTGCGGAAAAGACCGCCGAGAAGCTGCACGACGAGTATATCTCCGTCGAGCACCTGATGCTCGCTCTCTTCTCCGAGGGTACGAGCGACGTCAAGCAACTGCTCCAGAGCCACGGCATCACAAGGAGCCGCTTTACCGAAGAGCTCTCCAAGGTCAAGACCAATCCCGTGACCTCGGACAATCCCGAGGAGACCTATGACGCACTGAAAAAGTACGGCACGGATCTGGTCGAGCGCGCCCGCAGCAAGGAGCTCGACCCTGTCATCGGCCGCGACACGGAGATCCGAAATGTGATCCGCATTCTGTCCCGTAAAACCAAGAACAATCCTGTGCTCATCGGTGAGCCTGGCGTCGGCAAGACAGCCATCGCCGAGGGCCTCGCCCAGCGCATCGTGCGCGGCGACGTGCCCGAGGGGCTGAAGGATCGCACCATCTTCTCGCTCGACATGGGCGCGCTCATCGCGGGCGCGAAATACCGCGGCGAATTTGAGGAACGTCTGAAGGCCGTCCTCAATGAGGTCAAAAAATCCGAAGGCAAGATCATCCTCTTCATTGATGAGCTGCATACCATCGTCGGTGCGGGCAAAACCGAGGGCAGCATGGACGCGGGCAACCTTTTAAAGCCCCTGCTCGCCCGCGGCGAGCTGCACTGCATCGGTGCGACCACGCTTGACGAGTACCGACAGTATATCGAAAAGGACGCCGCGCTCGAGCGCCGCTTCCAGCCCGTGCAGGTTGATGAGCCGACGGTAGAGGACACCATTTCCATTCTGCGTGGCCTGAAGGAGCGCTATGAGATCTATCACGGCGTGCGCATCCACGATAACGCGCTCGTCGCCGCCGCGACGCTTTCCGCGCGCTACATTACCGACCGTTTCCTGCCCGACAAGGCCATCGATCTGGTCGACGAGGCCTGCGCGATGATCCGTACAGAGATCGACTCCATGCCCGCCGAGCTCGACGACCTGCGCCGCAAGATCATGCAGCAGGAAATTGAGGAAATGGCGCTCAAGAAGGAAGACGATCAGCTCTCGCGCGACCGTCTGGAGGAGCTCAAGAAAGAGCTCGCCGACGAGAAGGAGCAGTTCAACGCCATGAAATCCCGCTGGGAGGCAGAGAAGAACGGTGTGGAGAGCGTCAAGAAGCTCAAGAGCGAAATTGAGCAGATGCACGGCGACATCGAACGCGCGCAGGCAAACCTTGAGTACGAGAAGGCCGCGAAGCTCAAATACTCCGATCTGCCCGCCCTCGAAAAGCAGCTCAAGGATGCTGAGACCGCGGCGGAGAAGCATGCGAGTGACAACTCCATGGTGCACGATACCGTGACCGAAAATGAGATCGCCGACATCGTCGGCAAGTGGACGGGCATCCCTGTCAGCCGTTTGGTGGAAGGCGAGCGCGAGAAGTTGCTGCGCCTTGACGAGATCATCCACAAGCGCGTGGTCGGGCAGGACGAGGCCGTGCGCCTCGTCACCGAGGCTATTCAGCGCTCGCGCGCCGGCATCGCCGACCCGAACCGTCCCATCGGCAGTTTCCTCTTCCTCGGCCCCACGGGCGTGGGCAAGACGGAGCTGGCGAAGTCTCTGGCCGACTGCCTGTTTGACGACGAGCACAACCTTGTGCGCATCGATATGACCGAATATATGGAGAAATTCTCCGTCTCGCGCCTGATCGGCGCACCTCCGGGATACGTCGGATACGACGAGGGCGGCCAGCTCACCGAGGC
>JAXYYF010000136.1:0-4887 GCA_037419475.1 bacterium | reverse complement strand
GTCGGCGAGGTCGGCAACGCCAAGTGCGGCGACATCATGAAGATGTACCTGAAGATCAAGGACAACCGCATTGAGGATGTCAAGTTCGAGACGTTCGGCTGCGGCAGCGCCATTGCGTCGAGCTCTATGGCCACCGAGATGGTCAAGGGCAAGACGGTGGACGAGGCACTGGCTGTGACGAACAAGCAGGTTGTCGACGCGCTCGGCGGACTGCCGGCGCACAAGCTGCATTGCAGCGTTCTGGCCGAGGAGTCCATCAAGGCGGCGGTCAAGGATTATTACGACAAGAACGGCATCGAGTACGACCACTCCAAGTTCCCCGACTGCGAGAGCTGCGAGGGCGGCTGCCATATGGTGTAAACAAGAGAAGAAAACGCTCCGAACCGTGTTTCACGGTTCGGAGCGCTTTTTAATGGTTCCCGCAGCCGCCCTTATCGTGCAGAGAGCACGAGGTCTGGAAGCCGCAGGCGTTGCATTTGTTGTTTGGGTCGCGGGCGACGGCCCCACTGAGAAAAGAGAGCGCCGCATCCTCGGGAGCGCCGGCGTAGCCGGGGAAGAGCATGAGACCCGCGGCGGCGGTCTCCAGCTTTTCTTCGCCGGGCAGATCGCCGCACAGCAGGGCGTCCACGCCGTACTGCTCAAGCTGCGCAACGGCTGCGCGCACGTCGCCGGCGTGTTCGGCGGCGACAAAGAAGCTGCGGATGATCCGGCCGTGGTCGTCCTCAAAGAAACGAAACCCGTCGCTTCCGGCGAGAGAATTGGAGACGGTGGCATGAAGTTCGGGAACAGCGATACGCATAGAATTTTCCTCCTTGTACATTCATCGGTGAAACTGCTCGGCGGTGCGGATGCCGCGCAGAAGATCGTCGAGCGTGCGGGCATAATCGGCGCTGCTGCGCGCCTTGGCCTCCGTGTGAGATATGGCGAGACGGTTGATGCTGAAAATGGCGCTCACGCCTGCATCATAAGCACCGTAGGCGTCGTCGGCCACATCGCCGACGAGAGCGAAAACAGGAACGCCGTGCGCCTTTGCGCGCCGTGCCACGCCGCTGATGACCTTGCCCTGCATGCTCTGCGCGTCGATGCGCCCTTCGCCGGTGAGCACGAGATCCGTGCCGTCGAGAAGCGAATCGAAACGGATCACATCGAGCACGACCTCAATGCCCCGGCGCAGTCCGGCACCGAGAAAGGCGACGCAGCCCGCGCCTGCTGCGCCCGCCGCGCCCGCGCCGGGAAGACAGGCGGCAGAGCAGTTCAGCTCACGCTGCATGACCGCGTCGAGCGCGCGGAGCTGGCGGTCGAGCAGGAGGACTGTCGGCTCGTCCGCGCCCTTCTGCGGCCCGAAGATATATGCCGCACCGGTGGGGCCGTACATCGGATTGGAAATGTCGCACATGGCGGTCACCGGTACACTGCCGAGCCGCTCACGTGCGGCGGAGACGTCAATGCGTGCGATGCGGTCGAGCGTTTCACCAACGGGGATGAACGCATGCCCATCGCAGTCGGTGAAGCAGACGCCGAGCGCTGCGGCCATGCCGCAGCCGCCGTCGTTCGTGGCGCTGCCGCCAAGGCCGAGTACGATACGCTGTGCGCCGCGCCCGAGCGCGTCGCGCATCAGCTGCCCCACGCCGTAGGTCGTGGTGACGCAGGCGTTTTTCCGCCCCGAGACCAGCGGCAGACCGGCGGCCGCGGCCAGCTCGATCACCGCCGTGCCGTCCGGCAGCAGAGCATAAGCTGCGTCGATCGGTTCGCCGTAGGGGTTCTGAACGCTGTGAGCGAGCACGCGCTCGCCGCCGCAGATCTGCAAGAAGCAGTCCGCCGTGCCCTCGCCGCCGTCGGCGACTGGCAGGGCGATGATCTTACAGTCCGGAAAGACGAGCGGGATGCGCTCACGCGCGATGGCGCAGATGCTTTGGCTGGAGAGCGATCCCTTAAAGGAATCGGAGATCACGATGCACTTTTTCATGTGCGGGCCTCCTTGGTGCTTTTTTCTACAGTATACGCAAGGCTGACGCGGGATTCAAGCTCTTTTCTTCGTGCGCAGCGGGGGGTGAAAAGAAAATCGATGCGCTGACGGAGGCAGCGGCTGTTCTGCGTAATATTCCACGCAATGTCGCTATATATTACATATAATGTATAGGAGACGCATCCGCGGGGTGTGTCTCTGCTTTTATTATATCAGCTTCCCATCAGAAGCCGCACGGCGACGGCGGAAGAGAGAAACATCACCGCATCCGCGCAGAGCGAAGCGGGGATGGTGTAGCGCGTTTTCACGATGCCAGCTGAACCGAAGTAGACGGCGATGGTGTAAAAGGTCGTCTCACTGGAGCCGAGCATGACCGCCGCCACGCGTCCGACGTAGCTCTCGGGACCGTAGGTCGCCATCAGCTCGCTTCCGACGGCCAGCGCTCCGCTGCCGGAGACCGGACGAATGAAAAGAAGCGGCGCAGTCTCCGGCGGGATGCCGATTTTTTCCAGAGCGGGGGCGAGCAGCGTACCGAAATACTCCATCGCGCCCGACGCACGGAACATATAAACGGCGCTCAGGAGCGCAATGAGTGAGGGGAGAATGTGGACGAGCACATGCAGTCCCTCCTCGGCGCCGCGAGTCAGCGCCGCATAGACGTCGACGCGCTTTCCCAGCGCGTAGCAGGCGGTGGAGCAGAGCAGAATGGGGATGAGCAGAGCGGAGAGCGGCATGACCTCACCCCTTCCAGACTCGCGCGAGCAGCTTCGCCGCGCACAGGCCTGCGGCAACGGAGAGTGCGGAAGCGAACCAGACAGGCAGCAGAATATCAAATGGATCGGTGCAGCCGAGCGCGCTGCGCACGCCTGCGACCGTAGTTGGCAGCAGCTGGATGGAGGCGGAGTTGAGCACAACGAGCAGGCACAGCTCATCGGAGGCCGTGCCGCCGCAGCCACGCGCCATGCGCCGTGCGGCGCGGATCCCCAGCGGCGTCGCCGCGTTGCCGAGCCCAAGCAGATCGGCGGCGAGGTTGGCTGAGACGGCGGCAAGCGTCTCGCTGTCTCGGCTGGCATTCGGCAGCAGCCGCCGCAGCAGCGGATGAAACAGCCGCGCAAGCGCGGCGGATAGGCCGCACTGCTCCATGACCTCCATCACGCCCGTCCACAGCGCCATCACGCCCGCCATGGAGACGCAGAGCTCGACTGCGGCAGCCGCTCCCTCCAGCGCGGCGCTGCCGAGCAGACCGGCACTGCCGCTCATCAGGCCGAAAATAAGCGAAACGGTGACCATTCCGGTCCAAAGCCATGCCATCGCCATGATATGTTCTCCTTTTCGTGCTTGTTTTGGGCTATTGTATGAGCGCAGGGGAGGGCGGTATGCGCATGCGGCGAAAAGCCCAAAAAAATCTTTCCGATTTTCTCAAAAAAATTCAAAAAACAGCTTGACATTATGGGTGATATCTTGTATAGTAATCAGGTCCGCGAATGGGAGTATCCTGCCCTGAAGCGTACAAAACTGCGATGAACCGGGAGATTGCTCAGGCATCTGAGGTAACTTCCGGGGAGTATGTCCGAGAATCGGGCGGCTGAGATGAGTACCTGTACGCTGCGTAGATCGCTGCGCCATGTGTGACCGGCCGTTTATTCGTGCCGGTTTTCTTATGAGCCGGAATGATACGCACGGATAAGCGTATAAGAAAAAGTCTCACCGTACGGCTTCGACAACCAGTGAAAAAACCGTACAAAAAGTAAGGAGAAACCGAAAATGGCAAAAGAAATGATTCGCATTCGCCTCAAGGCCTATGACCATCAGGTCATCGACCAGAGCGCAGAGAAGATCGTCGAGACCGCCAAGCGCACCGGCGCGACCGTGTCCGGCCCCATTCCTCTGCCCACCAAGAAAGAGATCGTCACCATCCTGCGCGCTGTTCATAAGTACAAGGATTCTCGTGAGCAGTTCGAGCGCCGCACTCACAAGCGCCTGATCGACATCACCAACTCCACCCCCAAGACCGTCGAGGCTTTGATGGGTCTGGAGCTTCCCGCTGGCGTGGAGATTGAGATCAAGCTGTAAGCACATCTGTAAGCACATTTTATTTTGTTTGCTCAACCCAATCGCTCATCGACTTGCGTGAGATGGGCGGGGTCATGTCGGCAGAGCAATGCGGACAAAACCGCAACTAAGCCGACCAATAACCTATGTAGGAGGATCATACATGAAAGCAATCATCGGCAAAAAAGTTGGCATGTCTCAGATCTTCGACGAGAAGGGCCATGTGATCCCGGTCACCGTGATCGAGGCTGGCCCCTGTGTCGTCACACAGAAGAAGACCACCGAGAAGGATGGTTATGAGGCTGTTCAGCTGGGCTTTGAGGACGTTGCTGAAAAGAAACTGACCAAGCCCGAAGTCGGCCATCTCAACAAGGCCGGCGTTTCCCCCAAGAAGTATCTGCACGAGTTTGACCTCGACAACGGCAGTGAGCTCGAGCTCGGCGCCGTCATCAAGGCCGACATGTTCAAGGTCGGCGACTTTGTCGACGTGACCGGCACCAGCAAGGGCCACGGTTACGAGGGCGTTGTCAAGCGCTGCGGCTTCGCCATCCAGCGCAAGACCCACGGCGGCGGCCCTGTCCACCGTCACGTCGGTTCCCGCGGCTCCGGCACCGATCCCAGCCGCATCTTCAAGGGCATCGGCGGCCCCGGCCAGATGGGCGTGGAGACCGTTACGGTTCAGAACCTTGAGGTCGTCAAGGTCGATCCCGAGCTCAACATGCTCGTTGTCCGCGGCGCCATCCCCGGCCCGAAGTTCGGTCTTGTCACCGTCAAGAACACGGTCAAGGTCCACAAGATCAAGCAGGCGGGCGCCGGCATCAGCAGCAACCCGCAGAAGGCTTCCGGCCGCAACCCGCAGAAGGCTTCCG
>JAXYYF010000135.1:0-10956 GCA_037419475.1 bacterium | reverse complement strand
TTTCGCTTCGCGCTCGGCCGATCCGGCATGACAGCGCGGACATATCCGTACCGCACACCTGTTTCCTCATCGTCGATGATCGTCTTTTCTTTTACCAGTGCCCCCTCTGGCGCCTGGATTCCGTCCACGTCGCGCACGATCACCGGCTCCGTGTAGATCGGTTTTTCCAGCCCGCGCGAGCTGCTCCATTTTTTTGCGTGTGCGTCCTTGCAGGCGTTGGATACCATGTAGCGCGCGATCCCGGTGTAGTCTCCCCGGCCGTCGAGCAAGACGTAGCCGCATTGGTCCTCCTGCCAGTACCGCGTCACCACTTCCCACGCCGCGCGATCCATCACGAGGTGGTGGTGCAGCCGCACCTTTTTGCCCGTGCGCGGGTCGGTGTCGCTTGTCGTCAGCACATAGCGCAGGCTTTTGCCCGTCTCCTTGCGGTATCGGCTGCCGACATTGCGCAAGAATTTGCTTACTTCTTTTTTTGCGCCCTCCATGTCCTCCGGCAGCCGCTCGTCGCTGTACTTGAGCTGCAGCCACAGGTCGCCCGCCCGAAAGTTGCAGTTGATGATCCTCGCCAAGCGGCGGACAGCCTCTTTCTCGTTCGCCGCGATCTTCCTCGCGCTGCTGTTCCCGGCAATCCGTTTGGATCTGCTCTTGCGGCCCACGCGCGTCCGTGGCGACACATCCAGGATGCATCGCCGCGTCTCGACGCAGCGGCCGGACACGATGTGATACTCCACCAGCTTTCTCATCCTTTCTTCCTCCGTTTTTCAGCCGGCTCTCCCCGGCCGCATTTGCTATCGCGCGCACACGTCCGCGACACGGTTGACGTTTTTCAACCGCCTCCGTTTTCCGGCGCCGCGCGGTTAAGTTAGCCGTTAAAGAGCCCGGAAAGATACGCGCACGCGCGCGTATAAAATTAAGGTGTTTTTCGCTGTTTCGTTCTCATTTCTGCGGCGCGTCCGGCGCCGCAGAAATCAAACCGAAATCTTGTACAAATTCTATCCCATTTTTTGTGCATCTTTTTGCGTCCATTTGGCGTAAAAACACTTGACATTTACGTCCGCATGGCGTATACTTAAACTATCGAAAGGGAAAACACGATAGGCCGACCGGCCGGAAAGGGCGAAAGAAAATGAACGGGAAAATGCGTGAACTCTGCAAAATCGTTGGCGCCAACCCTGAGCTGATGCAGTACGGGCGGATGACAACGGATGAGATCCTCGACTGTATCTGCTGCTACGTCGATGACGGTGGCGAGATCGTCGACCGTGAAACCGGCAACGCGACCGGCATCTGGTACGAGGAGGTCATCTGACCTCCCGCGCCAGCGGATCACATCATCATCGACACCGGCGAAGCCGGGGAAAGGGAGAAAATTATGACACTTCAGGACGCAAAAAATCTGGCAGCCAAGCATGGCATGCACTTCGTGCACTTTTCGGACTCGAACATTATCCGGTTTCTGGAGGTCAGCACGACCGGCGAGCCGATCGCAGAGCTGGACGCGCTCGCGGACGCCGGCACCGAGGCCACTGCACCGTGCACCGTCTTTGCAAAGCACTACACGGACGAAGACTATAATCGCTGGTCGGTGTACAGCCTGATGTGCCCGGATGCGTGGTACGCCGAGGATGGCTGGGGATGGGCGGACGAAGCAAGTGACGACGACCTTCCGCGCTTCCCGGCTGCAGACCAGAAGGCCATGCGGACCGGCGTGTACGATGGCCTGAGCTTCTTCGGTCGATCCGTGTACTTCCGCGAGCGCCCCGGCTTCGGTCATCTCGGCTACTTTGTCAAGGGCGACGATGGGAAGCCCATGCGCGTGACCTTTGGCTACGACATCGAGATGGAGGCCGGAGACCGCTACATCAGCCGCAGATCCTATGGCGATTGCCTTTTTGATGCTGTCGTGCGGGTAAGATGCCAGCGGTACGGCGACACATCCAGCATCAACGGCACGCTCGGCAAGCTCGACGGCCTGCGTGTGCACCGCGCGGAGCTTGTGTGCTTGGTCAGCGAGGACGGCCGCGTCTGCTACTTGGATCTGCATGGCAGCCGGTTCTTGTACCAAGACCAGTAACCACCAGCATCCCGGCATCGCCGGGATGCCCGCGTGAAAGGAGATTTCACCATGACTGACAAGCAATTTTATCACGCATTCTGCGAGGCTTTTGCCTACAGCGACCCGGACGCCTTTGCGTCCGACGTCGCGCTGTCCGACATCTTCCCGGGCGTCGAGGACGATGATCTCCCGGCACTGGCCGAGGATCTGCGCCACGTCTGGCGCTATGCGCACATCACCGTGCGCGAGATCGTGCAGCACACCGGCCTGTCGCAGACGGACTTCGCGGCGCGCTTTGCCGTCCCCCTGCGCACACTGCAGCGCTGGATTGCCGGCGACCGTGACTGCCCTCCGTATGTGCGCCTGCTGCTGGCCAAGCAGTGTGGGCTGTGACGGAGGTGCTAGCATGAGAGATCGAGACACCCCGCTGCCGCTGCTGCGCAAGTGGCTGCGCAGTTGCCCGGACGCCTATCGGCAGCTTGACAGCTGCGCGACCGCCAACGGGGAGAACGGCTTGTCGTGGCCGGACTACTGCCCGCTGCCGATCAACGCAGCCTACACCTACCTTACCTACGCCCGCGGCCGGAGCGACTTGGATGCCGCAGCCGTGTCGGCGGAGCTGACGGCCTGCTGGGCGTGGCGGCGCAGCCGCATCATCTATGCCGTCGATGACGACATGGCCGCGATGCTTTTTGCCCAGGCGGAGGACATGGAGGACACCGACGTCCTGCCGGTCGGCCTGCTGCTGCACCTGCCGTACCCCTGCATCTATGTCAAGGCGCGCCACCCGGATCTGCCAGGCGTCGACGGCTTTTTTGCGTGGATCGACTACGATGTCAACCACGACTCCACGGAGCTGCGCGTGCAGTGGCTGTACGATGATATGCAGGGCACCGTCCCACAGGTGCTGCATCTGGATCCGTCCGGCACGATCGGCGACTGTGTGCGTGCCACGCTGGACCGTACACGCGAAAATGCCGGCGTCGACATCAGCACCGTCTCGGACTTCGCGTCCCTCGGCCGCATCATCCTTGGCGTCATCCAGATCATCCTGTACATCGTCTCCGACGGCGCCGACATCGCCGCCGCACCGGATCACAAGCACACGCAAAAGATCCCGCGCAAGCCCGACGACGTCGGCAAGACCAGCACCGTCGATCTGCAGTATGTCGGCGTGCGCATGGGCGCGGCCATCCGCGGCGCCCGAGCGCGCGCGGAGGCAGACGAGGATGCCGCTGCCGGCAGCACGCCCGGCGGCAAAAAGCGCCCGCATTCCCGCCGCGGTCATTGGCATCACTACTGGGCAGGCCCGCAGGATGATCGCCGCCTGATCCTCAAGTGGACGGCGCCAACCTACGTCCACGCGGACGATATGCCGCCCGACGGCGAGACCGTCATCTATCCCGTGCGCAAATAACCTGCTCTTCAGCCCCGGCAGCGATCCGCTGCCGGGGCATTTTGCTATCCGTGCGTTTCCGTGCGTTTCCGTGCGTTTCCGTGCGTTATCGCCCGTATTTGTGGTTGTTGCGCGCCGCCAGCGCCAGGCTTGCATCCGTCACCTTCTGCTCGCGGGCGCGCTCAGCGATCCGCCGGTCGCACTCCGCCCGCGCCGCCAGATATGCCGCGCACATCGCGTGGCATCCCTGCCGCCGCTCAGCGCATCCCTTACAAGGTCCCGCCGGCATATCCCATTGCCTCCATCAGCTCGCGGATCTGTACGCGCGGCCCCAGCTTCCCGAAGCATGACAGCCATGCCGGGCAGCCATCGCTGCACATCCAGCGCTCGCATGTCTCAGCCTCCCGGCCCAGCGGCGTGCGCGGCACCTTTCGCTCCTTCCATTCGGCCAGCAGCCGGCCGGCCAGCACGCTTTCCAGGTGCCGCACCTCCATCTGCTCCTCCAGCCGCCGGACGTGCTCCTCCTTCAACTCCGCGCGCGTTTTTTCCAGCGCGCGCAGCGCGCTTTCCAGGTTCTCTTTCGTTTCTTCTGCAGCTGCCCGTTCCATCACCAACACGTCGCAGGCATTCTTCCACTTCCACCGCTCCAGATCCAGGTCGTCCCGCTCGTGGATCACGGCCTTGTTCGCGTTTTCGGCCACCGCCTGCCAGTATCGCACCGGCAGCAGCACGCGCATCGCCAGGTGCTTTGTGCACAGCCGCCCGCGCGGAATCTCTCTCCCGCAAAATTCGCATACATTCATGCTTCTGCCTCCCCTGCCGCGAAAACATGCGGTTTTTGGATGTACTCACAATACGCCTTTTCCAGCATCGCGCCCGGGCTGCTGCGCCAGTCCGGCAAAAACACCACCGCGTCCGCGATGTCGATCATCGCAAAGCATACCCGCATGTAGTCCTGCGCCGTCATCCCCTCCGGCTGCTCCGCCGGGTTGAGTGGGATGCAGCCCATTCCGCTTACCGTCTCTGCCGCCCGGCGGAACTTCGCGCGGTATCCCTCGTCTCCGGTGATCTTCCCGGCAATGTATATCTTGGTCAGTCGTCGTCCCACGCCACCCAGCTTGTCAGCGCGAGTGCCTGCCACATGGCCGCCGCATTTTCCAGCGTTTGCGCCATGAACGTCTCCTCCGGTGTGTCGAAGCGCATCACCGTGCCGTGCGCGTCCGTTGTTGCCGTCGTCGTCATGGTGACGGCCGCCTGCGCATCCTCCGGCAGGCCGATGATCTGCCGGTCGCGTGTCTGCCACAGCATTGTGCTGCCGTACATCAGCGGCGTCGCCTTGATCTCCCGCGCACCGTCCACCTGCATTGCCTCGCTCAGGCGCGCCAGTGTCACGTCCAGCATCGCGTGCTGCTCCGTCGACCCCCGCACCGTCACGGCCTCCTCCGTCGGGATCCGCCCGACCATCCGCACGATCTCCGCCAGCAGCTCCCGGCCGTCCGACCGCTGCAGGCTCTCCACCTGCGCGCTGTACGCCCACTTTTCGCCCAGCAGGCTCAGCATGCCCGCCGTCTCGCAGATCAGCAGCGCCCTGTTTTTTGCTTCCTTCGCCGCCAGCTTCGCCAGCCCCTTGTAGTGCATCATTCTTTTCGCGTCCCTTTCCATGCGACTGCATGTAGTATACGTGCTGCTGCACACTCTTCGGCGTGCGCCCCAGCGCCTCGCCCATCTCCTTGTAGGTCTTTCCCTCGCCCCACAGATACAGCAGCTTGGTTTCTTCGTCCTGCGTCCAGTCTTTTCGCGTTCTCGGCATTGGTTCTTTCTCCTTCGGTCGCCGGAGGTAATCCCCCGGCGTGATAAATTCCGTGCAGCCGTCCCCCCCTGGGCACGGCCTGCGCCGCTTTTCGTGCAGGATGTACAGGCACACCGTCCCGACTCCGTGCAGCCCCGTGGCGGACCCGTGGTAGCATTGTTCGCACGTGCTCATAGTTCCACCACATACACGCCGCCGTACCGCCGCCGTTCGCAGCAGCCGCACGTCAGCTTCCCGCGCACGTTCCCGGTGTGCTCCACCCGCTTGCCTTCCTGCTTCATCCGCTCTGCGCACGGCACACACAGCAGCATTTCCTGCTTCATCCGTCGTTCTCCTTCCATTCCGCCACCATGTCCATGATCTCTTTGCACAGCATGCTCAGCAGCGCGCCCAGCCGCTCGGTCTGGCCCATGTTCTTGTAGCCGTAGCTCTCCCTTTCGTCTGCGTCCACGCGGTAGAGCATCAGCTTCTGCGTGTCGTTTTCGTACATTTTTCCGACTTCGTTGTTCAAAAACGCCTCAAATTCTGCGTTCAACGTCGTCCTCCTTTCCCGGGCACCATGCCGGCCGGTATACCGGGCAGTCATCGCGAGGTCTCTGCGCGATTACCGACCCATGCTTCCACCCCGGCGCCATGCATCTCGCTGCAACGGCGCCTCGCGGCCACGGCACCATGCTCAGTGCTGCGCATCCGTTACAGCGCCGCGCTCCGTAGTCTCTAATCATTTTTTGTCAGATCCTCCATCTTTCCGGCATCCTCACCCCTGCGGTGCTTCTTGCTTTCCTCTCGCATCGCTTCTCGCCTCCTTTGCACCTCCGTCAAAACAGACTCCATACACATCGTTTTGCACATACTTTTCTCCTTTCTCCGGCCCTCTTCCGGGCACAGGCAGCGGTGCCTTTCCGCTGCCCGGCCCGCTCTCGCGGAAACAAAAAAGAGGAGATGTTCCGGGTGCCCTGCACCCGGAAGAAGGCCGGCTTCTCTGTCATATCAGCCTGCTTCTTCGTTCCCGCGTTCCCCCGCGACATTCGTCAGATCACAGCGCGCCCGAAGCTCCCCAGCAATGCACCCGCGATCCGGCGTGTTGTATTTGCACACTTGGTTGCAAGCGCCATCGTCCATCCTCGCCCCGCACCACGGGCAGTAGTCAAAGTGATTACGCCCCACGTCAGTCACAAGTCTGCTGCATCTACTGCAGTGCCAGCATTTCACGTCGCCAGCAAACATCGGGCCGTCATATACAAAGTGCCCATGCACCACCGGCTCAAGGTCAACGATTGCCCCTTTCGGTATCGTCCGAATTGCCTGCTTGAAGTCCTCCACCATGATGATGCGGCACAGTCCGAGTCCATCCGACAGGTCTTTCAGCGGGATTCGTTTCAGCCAATCAACCAGTTCATCGCGGTTGATGTACTTAGCCATCGCTGTCACCGTCCTTTCGTTCTCCATGGCTGCAAAAGTCATCAGGTGCAAAGTTGTAGCCGATAGGCCGGTCTTCTACCGGGTGTTTCAATCGGAAACAGAATTTATTCGGGGCAAGCATGGCACCCACTCTGTAATACTTGCAGTCCTTGCACCGCACCACCGGCGCAACGTCGGCGGCGGGCATTCCCGCAATGATTGTTCGTACTCCGGCCGAGAATACTCTTTCAACAAAGCTGTGTTCGCCCAACCCAAGCCGGTCAAATTCATCTATCAGCGATTTCCGGTCAATGTATTCAGCCATTGTCCAGCCTCTCTTTCAGCCGTTCTACCTTTCGCCTGCGCTCATTGCGCACATCATCCGTGCAGCAAAAAAGCATTTTCATTTGCTCGATCATAATCTCCACGTCGGCGATCTCCTCGGCGATGCTTGCCGGCGAGCGTTTGCCGCGCAGGTACTTGCACAGCTCCTTTTGCAGCTCGCTCATTTCCTCAAACACCATCGCAATCTGTAGGGTAGATCCGTAGGTGTCCAGCGCTCTCTGCAGCACTTCCGCCTCGCTTATGTATTCAGCCATTCTGCTTCACCTTCTCCCCGAATGCCTCCAGCAGCTTCTCCGCAGCCGCTCGGAGCTTTGTCTGGTTCTCGCCGCTGGCCTTTGCGATCAATGCAATCATATCGTTCATGCTTGACTGCGTGGCATCAAACACGATCTTGAACTGCGCCACCGTCACATCGCTCATCTCCAGCTTCCGTCGCGCCTCCTGCAGCTCCTGCTTCAGACCGTCGCGCTCTTTGGCAACGTCGGCCGTTGCTGTTTCCAGCTTTTCCTCGGCAGCCTTGGCCGTGGCCTCCGCCTGCTCGCGCGCCTTTTCCGCCTTCTGCAGCTTCTTTCCCAGCCGCTCGAGCTCTTTCTGCGCAGCTGCCTTTTCTTCCTCGCGCGCCTTGGCCACAGCGCCCTCGTCCACCTGCACAGCCACCTCGACCGGCCGGCTCTCCAGCGTGCGGACATTTTCCTGCAGCGCCCGGATCTTCGCCTGCGTTTCCTCCAGCTCCCTGCGGCGCGTCTCGGCCTCCTGCGCTGCCGTCTCGGCGTCCTTTTTCAGCCGCTCCGCCGCGCTCATCTGCTCGGCCAGCTTTTGCTCGTACAGATCCCGCTCGTCCTCGGCCGCCTTCTTCGCCTGGATCAGCTCGTCCAGTTCCCGCGCCGTCATGTGCTCCACATCGTGCTCCTCGGCAAAGCTCTCCCGCTCGTTTTCCGGCAGTGCGAGCAGCCGCAAAGCATTGGAAATACTCAAATTATTCAACGTTGGGTAATTTGATTCCGCCCCGAAAAGGGTCTGCTGCTGCGCTCCATATTCGCGGTACAGCGTCATAAAGCGCGATGCCGTGCTCTGGCTGAATTCCGTCTGCGCCTTCAGGTACGGCAGCCACTCCCCGTGGCCGATCATCTCCTTCACCTCGCACAGGCGGCGGCCGATCTCGATGCCGAACCACAGCGTCATCCGCTTTGCCTGTGCCGTCAGGCCGCGGATCTCCGCGCCCACGGTCTCCGGCGTCCTTGTCAGTTCATTCATGCCGTTTTCTCCTTTGCTTCCAGTATTGGCTGCTTCTGCTTGTCGCGGCGGCTGCCTGCGTGCACCCAGCCGAGCCACGCATCCAGAAACCATGCGTACCGCTCCTCCGGGTCCTGCGCATGGTTATACCCCTCGTTCTTGTATCCGTGGATCTGGCGGATCGTGTCCTTCCCCGTCAGCTCGATGGTCATCCACGGCCGCTCCGGCCGCTTCTCGTGCCTAAGAAACAGGATCGTCGTCTTCCCATTCATGTGCCGCGCAGCGTAGCCGCCCACGCAGTGGTGCAGCGTCTTGCCCTCGCGCACGATCTCGCTGCCGCCTTTCGGCACCACGATGCGCAAGCCGCTCATGGCAAACTCGTACTTCCGGCACAGCTTCTTGTACCGCTTCGCATAGGCCGCACTGGCTGCTTGGTCTCTGCGCATACCCAGCAGCTCGTCCGCCGCGTCGTGCCGCTCCCGCAGATCCTTCGGCATGGCCACCGTCGCCTCCGTCAGGTCATAGCCCAGCTCGCGCGCCATGCGCAGATAGTCCGCCCACAGCTGCACGCCCGTCTTGCTCTCGGCATATCGCGCCGCCTTTTCCAGCTTCACGCCGGCCGTCTCCGCACACTCCTTGCACGCTTCCACCATCCGTCCCCCGCCGAGCTTCCGGCAGAGATGGATGTACACATCCGGCGTCAGCTCCGGCGCTGTCTCCCGCCAGCTTTTCAGCGTCTCAAAGTCTCCGCCAGACTGCAGCCATGCGCGCGCCTCCTGCTTGCTCATTCGCATAAAGTCTGCCGGATTTCGCGCACTCCAGTTCAAGATCCGCGCGTTTTTCACGCCGCTCACCACAAGCTGTGTCACCGCGTCCCCGAGGCCGAGCTTCACGGCCATTTCGATCTGTGGCCACATCGCGTAGGCCGCCAGATAGGTCACAGCCCACTTCACCGGCTCGTCCCAGCGCTCCGCAAGCTCATAGCACATCCAGTCCTCGATCTGGCAGTAGCGCCACGCTTTCGCCTCACTCAGCGCATCCGTGCCGATTACGGTATAGTCGCCCTGATAGCACGCCCAGCCCATCATGTTCGGCTGAAACGGTTCTGACACCGTCGCCTTCGCCTTCCAGTACGGCAGCGTCCACTCTCCGCAGCTCCATTCCCGCGTCCTCTCCCACATCTGCACCGTCCCGGGCGCGAGATAGTAGGCTTTCTGCCCCCAGCAGTTCATGTCGTAGTAGATGCCGTCATAGATCAGGCCCTTCGTGTAGCTGATCTCGATCTGCATCGCCTCGATCAGCAGTGCCTCTCCGTCCCGGCGCAAGAATGCCACGTGCTCGCTCTCCCGCAGGGAACGCATCTGCTCGCCGTATTTGCCGATGGCGTTCCACACGGCCACCTGCCCGCAAAACGGGCAGTTTCCCTCGCTGCCGTGCTTCGGCCCGTGCTTGCCGATGATCCCGTGCTGGCGGCAGCACGTCGCCCACACCTCGCGCTTGCTGCCATAGGTCTCGAAAAACACGCGCGGCGTGAACAGATCGTGCACTGCGTCCTCTTCCTCTTGCGTCGGGTAGTGCCAGAACTTCTGCAGGATCTCCTCGTGCCGCTCCTTCGGCAGGTTGCACTTTAAGTACCGCATGGCTCACACCCCAAAGAAGTCGTCCAGCTTCAGCAGCAGGCCCTCCGGCTTCGCGTCATCGCTGCACAGCCGCACGCGCATCGTCGTTTCGATCTCCGCGCCCGGGAAGTAGAACTGCACCGCCTTGCGGTACGCCTCGATGTCCGATATGCTCCCGCCCACGCCTTTGGCCACGGCCTGCATACACTCCGCGAAGCTCCCGCCCTGCACCACAGCCTGCGCAAACTCGCCGTCCTCTTCGCAGAACTTCTCCAGCGCCTCGCGCACGGCCGGCGCCATGGCGCGCTCCTTGTTTCCGCTCAGTCCCTTGTCATCGCGCAGCCGCTCGATGGCTTTCTCGTAAAATTCGTTCATAGGCACATCTCCTCTTGTCTGTCTCACAGCTCTCGGCGGTTCCACCGCGCCTCGGCGATCCCCGCGCTCGCGCTGTAGCCGCTCATCAGTCTGCATTCTGCGTTCTCGCACTGCACCCAGTACGCCGCGTGTTCTGCGTCGCCGGTCCTGTGCATCCGCGCTCTCGCCCCGCAGCATGGGCACCGCTCCAGGTACATCCGCCCGAGCCTCCTCACACCCCTGCGTCCCGCAGCGCCTGCTGCATAAACGACAGCTGCTGCCGCAGGTCGTCGATCGTGCGCTCCTGCTTTGCCACCGTGCCGGAAAACTGCAGTGCCTTCTTCTGCTCCCGGCAATAGCGTTCCTCCGCTTTCTCGCGCAGCTCATGCTCCTGCTCGGCGTAGTCGCACAACTTGCTCACCGTGTACCGCGCCGCCGGCGAAAAGTCCGCGCTCGAGCGCGGCCGTCCCAGCATCTCCCGCGCCTTGCTGATCGCTTCCGCGCCCTGCATCACGCCACCCCCAACGCGGAGAAAATCACATGGAACAGCCACCCCATCAAGCACCCTCCCGCGAGAAAGCTCGCGCAGACGATGCCGTCCTCAACGCCCCACACGATGTACTTGCGTACCTTCGCCTTCGCCTTCGGGTCGCCGAACACCTTCATCACCATTCACCCCCGAACGCGCGGATCGCTTCTCCCGCGCACCGCTCGCAGATGCGCACGCCGCGCACCTCCTTCG
>JAXYYF010000134.1:0-33180 GCA_037419475.1 bacterium | reverse complement strand
TCCGGTATGATGAGTGAGCGTAACGAAGGCGCTTCCATTTCCGAGATCTCCGGCATCTACCTCGGCGGCGCGATGAAGAACGTCATGCGCGTGTTCAGCGTCGTGCTGCTGGTCATGGTCGGCACTGTGTTCGCCGTCGGCCCTGCCGGCCTCATCCAGTTGCTCTGCTCCAAGGGCGGCAGCGAAGGTATTTTTGCCAGCAAGATGTTCTGGCTGATCCTGATCCTGATCTATTACTTCATTGCGACTTTCCTGTCCATCGATAAGATCATCGGCAAGATCTACCCCGTGTTCGGCATCTGCCTGATCGTTATGGCGCTCGGTGTTGCACTCGGCATCTTCACCAAGGGCTACACCATTCCCGAAATTTGGAGCAACTTCGCAAACCTCCATCCGCAGGGCACGCCGATCTGGAGCTTCATGTTCATCACCGTCGCCTGCGGTGCGATTTCCGGCTTCCACGCCACGCAGAGCCCCTTGATGGCCCGCTGCATGAAGAGCGAGAAGCAGGGTCACTTCGTCTTTTACGGCGCCATGGTTTCCGAAGGCATCATCGCTCTGATCTGGGCGGCTGCCGGCTGCGCGCTCTACACCGGTGAGGAGCTTTTGGCTCTTGGCGGCGGCGGCTCTACTGCCGTGTATGATGTCTGCTCCAAGACCATGGGCGGCGTCGGCATTGCGCTGGCCATGCTTGGCGTTATCGCCTGCCCCATCACCTCCGGTGATACCGCGTTCCGTTCCGCTCGTCTGGTGCTGGCCGACTGGTTCCATATTGACCAGAAGACCTGGAAGAACCGCCTGATCCTCTGCGTGCCCGTGCTCGGCATCGGCGCTATCCTCGGCATCGGCAACTCCCTCGGCAAGATCGACTACACCATCATCTGGCGTTACTTCAGCTGGACTAACCAGACTCTCGCCATGATCGTTCTGTGGGCCGCCTCCATGTATCTCTTCTACGACAAGAAGAACTACTGGATCACCGCTGTCCCCGCCACCTTCATGAGCGCTGTTTCCATCACCTATTTCATGCTGGGCAACGAATGCCTCGGCCAGTTCCTCAACACCAAGACTGCCGACGGTGCCACCGTGTATAACACAGCCGTTGCCTATCCGGTCGGCATCCTGTGCGCTGCGCTGTTCCTCGGCATCTTCCTGTACACCATCAAAAAGCGTCACACCCAGCCGCATTACGAGACCCTGAATAAGTAAGAAACCCTGATCCGCAAAGCGGCGAGAGCATTCCTCCCGCCGCTTTGCTCACTTTGGAGGAGCATTATGAGCTTTACACCTGTACGCCTTGGAAATACCTCGCTGGAGCCGGCTGTCGTCTCCGCGGACAGACAGTCCTGCCGCCGCTTCGGCCCCTGCGGTGTTGGAAAAGAGGCGATCTATCTCAACGGTTTTTTGATTGACCGGCGCTATTATGTCGCATTTGCTTCCGTGCGCCGCGTCTTTAAACGCGTGGCGATGAGTCAGGGCGGCTTCAGCGGCAAGGGTGTTTTCGGCTCCATTCCCTATCTTGTCGTGCAGTACGATGACGGCGCGGAAAAGCAGTGCACCTTCAAGCGCGAGGAGGACGTCGATGAACTGCTTGCCTATCTCGAGCAGATCCGCCCCGATATCCCGCGCCTGAGTGCGGGCGGCGAAAAGCGGCTTGCCAAAAAGGCCGCACAGGAGGCTCAACGCTACCTCAAGGATCTCACGCCGCAGGCGCGTGAGGCGTGCAGCGTGCTGGAGCGCGCGGAGGAGTTCCTTTCCCGCTATCCGGCCATGACCCGCCGTTTGGCCACAGCCGCCAAGGCAAAGCGTGTCAATGACCGCACCAATCCTGCCCATAAATGGGTAGCGCTGGCGATCGTGCTCGCCGGCGCAGTCGCAGCAGCCTACGGTATCTACGCCAGAGTACACGGTGATAACTCGGGGCTTTATTTCATGCTCTTCGGCCTCGCGGCGGTCTTTCTGTTCTCCGGCTCGCAGGTCCTTCCCACGGCGAAGAACAACCGCTCGGCCGTGACGCAGGAGTGGAAAGACTCCATCTCTGCCATGGAGGCCGCACTGCCGAACGATTTTCCCCTCCCCGCCCGCTACGCGCACCCAGTCGTTGCCCGCCGCATGATCCGTATTCTGCGCGAGGGCCGTGCTCAAAGCGTTGAGGAAGCACTGGAGATGCTCAAGCGTGATCTCAAGGCGCTCAATGCTGATGTTCAGGTCGAGCAGGAGGAGTATGACGAGATCGTGGTCATCAAGCCCATGTTCCTCGTGAGCGACTACCAGTAACCTGTTTTCAAAGGGACCGCTCTGTACAGTTTGTACAGAGCGGTCCCTTTTTTTGCCTGTCGGGCTGGTCATGTTCAAAATATTAAACTTTTTGTTTATTTTATGCTTGCAATCTGTGATGCATTGTGTATAATAAGCTGGGTTTAGTAAAAATGAACCGAAAGTTTAGTAAATCGAACGCTCGGAAAATGGGAGGTATTGAAGTATTCATGGATATCGGCAATAAGATCAAGGAGTTACGAACGCGAAAGGGACTGACTCTGGAGGAGCTCGCCAGCCGAAGCGAGCTGACAAAGGGGTTCTTGTCCCAGTTAGAGCGTGACCTTACCTCTCCGTCCATCGACTCTCTGAGCGATATCCTCGAGGCGCTCGGCACGAATCTGGCCGAGTTCTTTCAGGAGGATAAAAACGATCAGTTCATCTTCCACGCCGATGATTTCTTCGTCGACGAGCGCGAGGACTGCACAGTCAACTGGATCGTTCCCAACACGCAGAAGAACCAGATGGAGCCGATTCTGCTCGAGCTGCCTGCGGGCGGCGAAAGCTTTACGGTCGAGCCGCATGGCGGCGAGGAATTCGGCTATGTCGTCGAGGGCAGCGTTGTGCTGATCTGCGACGGCGAGGAGCATCCTCTGCGCCGCGGAGAGACCTTTTACCTCCATGGGCGCAGCTTCCATCTGCTCAAAAACGTGCGCAAGACCACCGCACGCGTGCTGTGGGTGTCCACCCCTCCCCTGTTTTAAACACAAATAAGGAAAGGATATTGGAATCAGGCCGGAACAGAAGAAACTGATCCAGTTTAAAAACATTGTCAAAAGCTTTGAGGACGGTCAGGTCGTCCTCAAGGGCGTCAGTCTGGATATTTATGAAAACGAATTTGTCACGCTGCTCGGCCCTTCGGGCTGCGGCAAAACGACGCTGCTGCGTATCCTCGGCGGCTTTTTGCAGCCGACGGAGGGCAAGGTTCTCTTCGACGGCGAGGACATCGTGAACGTCCCGCCCTACAAGCGTGAGATCAACACTGTGTTCCAGAAGTACGCGCTCTTCCCGCACATGAACGTCTACGACAACATCGCCTTCGGCCTGACCATCAAGAAAGAGCCGAAGGACGTTATTGAGCAGAAGGTCATGCGTATGCTGCGTCTGGTAAGTCTGGAGGACTACGCCGACCGCAACGTCACCGAGCTCTCCGGCGGCCAGCAGCAGCGCATCGCCATCGCCCGTGCGTTGGTCAATGAGCCGAGCGTTCTGCTGCTCGACGAGCCGCTCGGCGCGCTTGACCTGAAGCTGCGCAAGGAGATGCAGCAGGAACTCAAGTACATTCAGCAGGAGGTCGGCATCACCTTTATCTTCGTCACCCACGATCAGGAGGAGGCACTGACCATGTCCGACAAGATCGTGGTCATGAATGCGGGCGAGATTCAGCAGATCGGTACGCCGACCGAGATCTACCGCTACCCGGTCAACGAGTTCGTCGCCAACTTCATCGGCGAGACAAACATCATTGACGGCGTAATGCAGGGCGATGACCTTGTGGTCTTCGAGGACAAGAAGTTCCCCTGCCATGCGCGCGGGTTCAGCAAGAACGAAAAGGTGGACGTGGTCATCCGTCCCGAGCATCTGGATATCGTTCCCCGCTCCGAGGGCATGCTCAAGGGCGTGGTGAAGTCCCAGCTCTTCAAGGGCATGCACTATGATACCGTGGTCGAGACCCGCGTCGGCACGACCATTACGGTTAAAATGCAGGTCTCGCAGGATCGTCCGGTCGCAAATACGGAGGCGGGCGAAAAGATCAGCGCCAGCGCCTTTCTCATCGATGTCGAGGACGTCGGCGAGCTCGACGGCGCCAAGGTCGTCGCCCTCGCCTCTGCCGAGGCGTGGGACATCGACACGGAGGAGCCCATCTCCATCAAGAACGTCGAATATGACATCAAGCCCGAAGTCGGCAGCTACTCCGTCACCTTCTCCACCGCCGCCGGCACGTCCATCACGGTCAAGGCCGCTGTCATGGCGGAGAACCGCGTGGAGAGCAAGGTCTATCAGGAAGAGATCTACGCGATGAACTTCTTCAAAAAGGTCGAAGACATTCAGGAAAGCATCGCACTCGACACCGATCTGGAAACCTGGGCCAGCGCGTCCGCATGGTCTCTGGAGGACGGCGAACAGGTCGAGATCACCGACGTCAAGTATGACTTCGATCCCGAGACGATCGAGCCGGGCGTCTACGACGTGACCTTCTCCACTGAGGGCTATGAATACCGCGTTTCGACCACGCGCGCCTGCGAGGAGGGCGCGGAGGTCGGCCTGATCTTCCGCCCCGAGGATATCCACGTGATGAAGAAGGAGGGGCAGTGGTGAAGCAGTTCCGTTCCATGACGTATCCTTACGTCGCATGGATCAGTGTGATGATCGTTATCCCGATGCTGCTCATCGTGCTCTATGCCTTCACCGTTTCGGGCAACGAGGTCCTCACCTTCCAGTTTACCTTTGATAACTTCAAGCGCTTTGTCACCGACACCGTGTTCATGGAGGTGCTCGGACGCTCGCTCTACATCGCGCTGCTCACGACCCTGATCTGCATTGTGCTCGGCTATCCCATCGCCTACGCCATCGCACAGATGAACAGCCGCTCGAACACCATCATGATCCTTCTCATCACCATGCCGACATGGGTCAACATGCTCGTGCGCACCTACGCGTGGATGGGTATTCTGCAGGATGAGGGCGTGCTCAACTCCATCCTCGGCTTCTTCGGCATCGGACCGGTCACCATGATCCACACCAGCTTCGCCGTTATTCTCGGCATGGTGTATAACTTCATTCCCTTTATGATCCTTCAGATCCACACCTCGCTGACCAAGATGGACAAGAGCCTTCTGGATGCGGCAAACGACCTCGGTGCCACGCCCGTGCAGGCCTTTCTGCGCGTGACGCTGCCGCTCTCCCTTCCCGGCGTCATCAGCGGCATCACGCTTGTGTTTCTGCCGGCCGTGTCGAGCTTCTTCATTCCAAAGCTCCTCGGCGGCGGCCAGTTCGTCCTCGTCGGCAATATCATCGAGTCGCAGTTCCTCACCTCCGGCGACTGGAACTTCGGCAGCGCCATCTCCCTCATTATGGCCATTATCATCATGCTCTCGATGTGGCTCACGCGGAAGGTCGACGTGCAGCCCGCCAGCCATGGAAAGGAGTGAGCGGATATGAAAAAGAAAACCTCTGCCGTCTCGAAGATCATCCTCACGCTGACGCTGCTGTTCTTCTATCTTCCCATTCTCTACATCATCGTTTTTTCCTTCAACGACTCCCGCTCGCTCACGAAGTTCGGTGGATTCTCGCTGCGCTGGTATGAAAAGATGTTCGCGGATTCCATGATGATGGAGGCGGTGCTCTACACGGTTTTGATCGCCATCATTGCGACGATCGTCTCCACCATTGTCGGCACGATCACTGCCATCGGCCTTTCCAAATCCAGACGCGTCGTGCAGGCCATGGTCGAGCGCGTGAACGATCTGCCTGTGATGAACCCCGATATCGTCACCGGCATCAGTCTGCTGATGTTCTTCAGCGTGCTGACCGTAAAGAAGGGCTTCCTCACGCTCCTCCTCGCGCACATCATGTTCTGCATCCCCTATGTCATGCTCTCGGTCATGCCGAAGCTGCGCTCGCTTGACCCGAACCTGATCGATGCGGCGATGGATCTGGGCGCGACACCGTTTCAAGCACTTACCAAGGTCATCGTACCGCAGATCCGGCCGGGCATCATCTCCGGCGCACTCATCGCCTTCACGATGAGTTTCGACGATTTCGTCATTTCCTACTTCACCACAGGCAACGGCGTGAACAATATCTCTATTCTTGTCTACACCATGTCCAAGCGCGTCAACCCCTCTATCAATGCGCTCTCCACGCTGGTGATCCTTGCCATCACGCTGGTGCTCGGCATCGTCAATCTTGTCCCGATCCTGCACGAAAAGCGTGCAAAAGCAGATAGTGAAAAGGCAAGGTCCTTTGCAGTAAACCGCAAGCTCGCCGCTGTGGCTGCCGGTGTGCTGGTTCTCGCCATCCTCGGCGGGACGGTCGGTGCAAACCTCGCCCAGCAGCATAAGAACGCCGCAGCCATCGAAAAATACGGCAGCAATGTTTTAAAGCTCTACCTCCCCGGTGAATACCTCGGTGAGAACGTCATCGGCGACTTTGAAAAGCAGTTCGGCGTGCGTGTGATCGTGGAAAACTTCGACTCCAACGAGATGATGTACACCAAGCTCATGGCCGGCGACAAGTACGACGTGGTCATTCCCTCGGACTATATGATTGAGCGCCTGCTCAAGGAGGATTACCTCCAGCCGCTCGACCTGAGCCTTATTCCGAACCTTGAAAATCTGGATGACGCAGTGCGTAATATGGACTATGACCCCAACAACGAATGGTCCGTCCCCTACTTCTGGGGCAGCGTCGGTATCGTCTACAACCATGAAAATGTCGATCCCGCCGTCGTCGAGCGCGAGGGCTGGGAAGTCCTGCGCAACACTGACTACGCCGGTCACCTCTACATCTACGACTCCGAACGCGATTCGTTCATGATGGCCTTCAAGGCGCTCGGCTACTCCATGAACACCTCCGATCCCGACGAGATCAACGCCGCCTATGAATGGCTCCTGACGCTCAACAACACCATGTCCCCTGTCTATGTCACCGACGAGGTCATCGACGGCATGATGAATGGCTACAAGGATCTCGCCGTGGTCTACTCCGGCGACGCCACCGTCATTCTCGACGAGAACGAGGATATGAGCTTCTTCATGCCCTCTCAGGGTACGAACATCTGGTGCGACGCGATGGTCATTCCCACCAATGCAGAAAATCCCGCGCTTGCGCACGAGTTCATCAACTACATGCTCACCTATGAGGCCGCATTTGACAATACCGAGACAGTGGGGTATACTTCTCCCAACGCGGAAGTTTTTGAGGAAATGACCTCCTCGGAGGATCTCTACGCAGAGAACGCCGCCTACCTGCCCCGCTCCGGCTACGATCAGGACGAGATGTTCCACGACAATCAGATCCTCATGCGCGAGCTGAGCAAGCTCTGGATCAAGGTCAAGGCAGCCAAGTAATCAGAAAAGAGAAAGGAATCAAACCCATGCAGATCGGAGATACTTACGAATACAAAAATGTCGTCACCAAGGACATCACCGCTGGCGCACTCGGCTCCGGCGGGCTGGATATCTTTGCCACGCCCTTCATGGTGTGCTGGATGGAGGCCGCAGCCTACTATTACATGAAAGAACATCTGCCCGAGGGCAAGAGCAGTGTCGGCACGATGCTCAACATCCGCCACGTCTCCCCCTCCCCCATCGGCGCGGAGATCACCGCGAAGGCCGAGCTGATCGCCATTTCTGAAAACGGCAAGATGTATACCTTCAAGGTCGAGGCATACGATAACAAGGGTCTCATCGGCGAGGGCACGCATGAGCGCGCCATCATCGACTGCAAGCGCTTCATGAAGAAGTGCCAGGCCAAGCTGGAAGCCTGAAAAAACAAGGAGGAAGCCCATGCATTATTATGGAGCCGTCTATCGTCCGCCGAGCGAAGCCTACAGTCTGATCGTGCAGTGCACACTCGGATGCAGCCATAACAAGTGCGCGTTCTGCAGCATGTACAAGGATAAAAAGTTCTCCATCCGTCCGGTGGAGGAGGTTCTGCGCGATCTTGCCGAGGCGCGCAGCTATGAGCGGCGCATCGAGCGCATCTTCCTTGCTGACGGCGACGCGCTCATCCTGCCGATGGATTATCTGCTTGAGGTGCTGGACTTCATCCGTGCGTATTTTCCCGAGTGCACACGTGTCGCGGCCTACGCCACGACCAAGGCCATTGCACGCAAGACGGACGCGGAGCTGCGCACATTGCGCGAGCATGGGCTTGCGCTCGTCTACATCGGGCTTGAGAGCGGCAATGAGGAATTGCTTGTGAAATTCAACAAGGGCGTCACGGCGGCGGAAACCGTCGAAAATGCCCTGCGCTGCAAGGCGGCCGGCATTGCCATTTCCGTTACAGCCATCAACGGCATGGCGGGTCTGAACGGCGACTGGCAGTCCCACGCCATCGACACAGCCAGAGCCGTGAGTGCCATGAAGCCGGAGTTCATCGCCTTTTTGACACTGCGCGTCTATTCGGGCACTCCCCTGCACGATTGGATCGACGCGGGTGAATTTCAGATGATGGGGCCTGCCGAGCTGATGCGGGAAACTCGTCTCTTCCTCGAGCACATCGACTCCGAAGGCAGCGTGTTCCGCTCGAACCACGCTTCGAATTATCTCCCCCTCGGCGGCACGCTCAACCGCGACCGCGATGCTCTCATCCAGACCATCGACGCCGCGCTCGACGGCAAGGTGCGGCTGCGCCGCGCCGTTGAGCTGGGACTGTAAGACGGTAAAATAGAAAAGCAAGACCTGCTCCGTGAGCAGGTCTTGCTTTTTTCTGATATTTTCGATTATGCCTCGCGTGCACCAGGCAGAAAGCGCTCACCGTCCCGCTGCGTGGAAAGACTTCCCGCGGATAGCTCTGTGAGCGCCGCATCGAAGCCCGCTGCATTCTCCTGCGGCAGCAGGATATGGACGCTGACCGCCGCACCGAAGTCCGTCCCCTCAACCGTGCCGCCGTGCGCGGTGGTGAGCAGTTTCAAGCGCTCGAGCATCGGATAGGGACACTCCACTGTCACAGCGAACCACAGGCGCATCCTCGCCTTGCCCGCCGCGTCCAGCGCGTCCTTGGCCGACTTCGCGTAGGCGCGCGTCAGTCCTCCCGCGCCGAGCAGCACGCCGCCGAAATAGCGCGTGACCACACAGACGACGTTTTCCACACCTTCACGCTGAAAGACGTTTAGCATCGGCTGACCGGCCGTACCCTGCGGCTCGCCGTCATCGCCGTAGCGCACCACACCGCCGTCATGAAGCACATAGCACCAGCAGTTATGGCGCGCGTCATAATATTTTTTTCGCATCTCGTCGAGAAACGCGCGCGCCTCCGCCTCCGTTTCCACGCGGCGGACATGGCCGAGGAAGCGGGAGCGCTTCTCCGTAAACTCTGTCTCGCCCGCATCTATGGGGACATAGCAGCTCTCCGGTGTGCTCAATCCTCCCAATCCTCCTTCGGCTCGGTGTAGCCCTCAACGTATTGCTTGACCTGACCGAGCACACGCGGCGTGCAGACCGCCACAATGTCGATCGTCTCGCCGTATTCCACGCTCTCGACCTTGGCCTCGCGGTAGAGGTTGTCCAGCCAGCCGCCCTTATCGTAGGGCAGATGGATGGTCACGCGGCGCGTACCCTTGTCCAGCTCGCCGTCGATCGCGCGCAGCAGCTCGTCAAGCCCTTCGCCGGTGCGGGCGCTGATGTTCACCGTGCGCTCGCCGCGCGGGCGGATATCGCCGAAAAAGAGATCAGACTTATTGTACACGCGGATGCAGGGGATCCCCTCCGCGCCGAGATCGTGAATGAGCTGGTCGACGATCTCCGCCTGTGCGATCCACTCAGGGTTGGAAATATCGATGACATGCAGCAGCAGATCGGCGTACTCCAACTCCTCAAGCGTCGCCTTGAACGCGTCGATAAGCTGATGCGGCAGCTTGCGGATGAAGCCGACCGTGTCGGAGATCACGACGTCGAGCGTGTCGGAAACGGTCAGCAAGCGCGTGGTCGTATCGAGCGTATCAAACAGGCGGTCATTCGCCGGAATGTCCGCGCCGGTGAGCGCGTTCAAAAGTGTCGATTTGCCTGCATTCGTATAGCCGACGATGGCCACGACCGGGATCTCGTTTTTCATGCGGCGCTCGCGCTGCGTGCCGCGCACGCGGCGCACCTCGTCAAGATCCTCCTTGAGCTTGTCGATCTTGCGGTGGATATGGCGGCGGTCCGTCTCAAGCTGTGTTTCGCCGGGGCCCTTCGAGCCGATGGGCCCTTTACCGCTCGTGCCCGCCTGACGCTCAAGGTGCGTCCACATGCCGATCAGACGCGGCAGCAGGTACTGGTACTGTGCCAGCTCGACCTGAAGCCGGCCCTCCTTCGTCTTGGCACGCTGGGCGAAAATATCAAGGATCAGGCCACTGCGGTCGAGCACCTGCACACCCAACTCCTCGGTCAGCACACGCATCTGCGAGGGGGAAAGGTCGTTGTCGAAGATGGCCATAGTCGCCTCGGTCGAACCGATAAGCTCCTTGATCTCCGCCACCTTACCCTCGCCGATGAAGCTGCGCGGGTTCGGGGACGCAAGATTTTGCAATACCGTGGCAACGCTCACGCCGCCCGCCGTCTCAACCAGCGCGGCAAGCTCGTCCATGCTCTCCTCATCTGCGCTGTCCTCGCGGAGCACCGGTGAGGACAGACCGATCAGCACCACGCGGTCGCGCGGCTGCTCCACCGCTTTTATCTTGTTTTCTTCCATATGGGATCATCCTTTTCCGCGGTCTTTTGCCGTTAGTATATGCGAAAGGCCGAAAAATGTAAAGAAAAAAGGGTCTGCCGCAGCAGACCCTTTTCGCAGCTCTTACTTGTCCAGACCGAACTTCTTGTTGAACTTGGCAACGCGGCCGCCGGTATCGACCAGCTTCTGCTTGCCAGTGAAGAAGGGGTGACACTTAGAGCACACTTCCACCTTGATATTCTGCTTGGTGGAACCTGTCTCAATCACATTACCGCAGGCGCAAGTAATAGTAGTCTGCTGATAATTGGGATGGATTCCTTCCTTCATTGCTCGTGTTCACCTCTTTCCGATCCGAGTGTGCTTGATGCGGAAAACCTCAAAAAGCCAAATAGGATAATATCACGCTTTTTGCAAAATTGCAAGCATTATTTTTCTTTTCCCAGCACATCCGGATATGCGGTATGCCGTCCTCCAAAAATTCCTCCGAGGTCTGACGGAAGCCAAGCTTTTCATACAGCGAGCGGGCGTAGGTCTGCGCCTCAATGGTGATGCGCTGCGCACCGAGCTTTTCCTGCGCGGCGCGAATGCCCTCCTCCACGATCCTCGTCCCCAGTCCGCAGCGGCGGCGCACGGCGATCACGCGGCCAATGGACACATCCTCGAAATTGACGCCCGCGGGGATCACGCGCAGATAGGCTGCGATGCCATCCTCATACCCGATCCAGACATGATAGGACACACGGTCGGCGTCATCCACCTCCTGATAGGGACAGTTCTGCTCAACAACGAAAACCGATACGCGCAGCTTGTAGATCGCAAAGAGTTCCTGTACGGTCAGCTCGTCAAAATGCTTGACCGTCAGCTTCAGCGTTTCGTCCGCTTTCATTCCTTCATCCTCTGTTTTAATTTAATGTGACCGCTTTGCCGCAGCGGAGGAAATACAGCACTTTTTCCTTCACCGGCAGGCCGATGACCTGTGAGAGCGCAAGCGAGTAGGCGTTCAACTGGGTCCGGTAGTGCTCTGCGCGCTCCGCAAGCGCATCAGGTGAGGTGCGGTCGGTCTTGAAATCCACCACGACCAACGCGCCGTCCTCCTCAAAAAAACAGTCCACCACGCCCTGAAGTAATATCTCATCTCCCGCCCTTGCTCCCGGAACAAAGGTCTCCGCGCTCTGAAGCAGCGAAAAGCGGTACTCCCGCTCGACATGCTCCGCCGCGCGGATGCGCGTGCAGAGCGGACTGCGCAGAAACTCCGTCAGCGCGGCAGTATCGACTGCCAGCGCCTGCTCATGCGTGAGCAGGCGGCGCGCTTCCAGCGCCGCGACCGCTCCACATACAGCGTCCTTGTCGGCCGGCATGGAAAAGTCAAGGAACTGCAAGGCTGCATGCATGGCTGTGCCCCGCTCGGCAGGCGTAAGCGCCTGACTGCCCGCTAAAAACTTCGGACGAGCCAAACTGCGCAGGCGCGGAGGCAGCGGTGCGTTCTCCGCGATCTCATCGTCCAGCGCACGCCCCTTGAGTTGTGTCGCCGTCAGCTTAGCACTGAGCGTTGTCTCCAGCGCATATGGATAGCGCCATTCCAGCGCCGCCGTATCGACCGGCGCCTCGGACGCCGCTGCCTCCGCCGTCCTGTCCGCCGTGCGTCCGGCAGGCGTAAAATCATAGCCGTTGTGAAGCGCCACGAGCCATGGTGCATCGTCTGCCGCCGTGTTTTCCGTTTCCATCCCCGCCAGCCCGCGCAGCGGTTCAGCCTCCGCACGGCAGAGCAGCGGCAGCAATATCCAGTCAGCCATACACTGCTGCTCCTCCACCGTCTCGGGCCGTACAGGGCAGGACGCTACGGCGCAGAGCTCCGCAAGGTGCTTTGCCGCGCCCGCGCGGGCGCAGACCATGACAAGTTTTTCCTTGGCGCGCGTCATGGCGACATAGAGCACACGCAGTTCCTCCGCCTTCGCCTCGCGCCGCAGTGTGCGTTCGAGCGCAAGACGCGCGATGGTCGGGTATTTGATAGAACGCGCCGTGTCCACGCACACCGGTCCCAGGCCGTACTCCGGATGGACGAGTACGGTGCTCTTGAAGTCCATGCGGCTGAACTGCCGCGCAAGATCGGTAAGAATGACGACCGGAAATTCAAGTCCCTTGGACTTATGGATGCTCATGATGCGCACGCCCTGTGCGGCATGCGTCGTCTGCGGCGCAGGCGGCTCGCCGGTCTCGAGGAGCTCGCGCAGGTGCCGGACAAAATCAAACAGTCCTCGTCCGCCGCCGCGCTCAAAATCCTTGGCCATGGAGTAAAACGCCCGCAGATTCTCGCGCCGCGCCGCACCGCCGCGCATGGCCCCGAAAATGGCCGGAATATGGCAGCGCTCATAGAGTGCGGCGACCAGTTCGGCCAGTGTGAACGTCTGCGCGCTCTCGCGCAGCTCACGCACAAGCGTAAGAAACCGGACGGCGTCCTCTCCCTCATCCGCCGCCAGCGCATCATAAAATCCGCCGTTCGGCGTATTGGCTCGCAGCGCCGCAAGGCGGTCCGGCGTAAAGCCGAAAAGCGGCGAGCGGAGCACGGAGATCAAGGGCACATCCTGTCTGAGGTTATCCAGAATTTCCAGAAACGCGAAAGTCACGGCGATCTCCATCGTCTCAAAAAAGCCGCCGTCTCCCTCCGCAGCGCAGTGCAGCCCGCGCGCCTCCAGTGCGCGGCGGTAATCCTCCAGCCGCGTGCGCGGAGAGCGCATGAGGATGACGATATCCTCTTCCCGCGCAGGCCGCGGCTCTTGAGTTTTCTCATCCTGTACAGTAAATCCGCCTGTCAGAAGCTTCTGGATGTAATCCGCTGTAAAATCAGCTTCCGCGCGCGCCGCGCGAAGCTTTTCGGCATCGTCGTCCTGTGCGGACATTTCGACAAAGTGAAATTCCGTCCGGCAGTCCGGATTCTCCGGATAGGACGCTCCCGCATGCAACGACTCATCCTCGCCGTAGTCCAGCTCCCCCATTTCCCGGGAAAGGACATTACGAAACACAAAGTTCGCCGCGTCCAGCACTGCGGCACGCGAACGGAAGTTTCTGCTCAGCAGCAGCTTCGCGCTCTCGCCCTCCGCCGCTTCCGCCGCAGGCGGATAGCGCAGATAGTGGTCGAGGAAAATACGCGGGTCGGCGAGGCGAAAACGGTAAATGCTCTGCTTGACGTCTCCAACGGTGAAGAGATTTTTTCCATCCTGTGAGATCGCCGAGAAAATGCAGTTCTGCACCTCGTTCGTGTCCTGATATTCGTCCACCATGATCTCACGATAGCGCTGCGAAACCGTCTGTGCAAGATCGGTCGGCCGACCGTCCGCGCCGAGCAACAGTCCAATGGCCTCGTGCTCCTGATCGGAAAAGTCCGCCGCGTTGCGCCGCCGCTTCTCCTCCTGATAGGCGCGGGAAAAATCTGCCGTCAGTCTGAGCAGCGCCAGCATCGCGGGCGCCATGGCGTGCAGATCCTCCATTGCCTCGGCCGAGGTGACGGAAAACACATCGTCAAAGCCCTTTGCTGTTTTTTTGCAGCTGTTCCACACGCCCTGCATCCGCGCCTTGAGCGCTGCATCCTCGCACTTTCTCACCGCTGTCAGGCGCGGAAAGTCTACGCGGCGTTTCGCCGCCGCGTCCCAGTCCTCCAGCGCCGCATCGGCCAGCAGATCAAACTGCTCCGCCACAGCGAGAAAGAGCGGCGCGTATTTATCCGCAAGCGCGCTGTCCGATCCCATCTCCTCCGCCGCGCCGCGCAGCAGCGCCTGACAGTGCAGCGCCTTGCGCCGCACCATCGCCAGGAGCAGCGCACCGTAGGCCGTATCTTCAGCGCGCGGCGGCAGTTCGCTCCAAAGGTGTTCCTGCGACGCGAGCCAGCGGTCCATATAGGGCTGCGCCTGCAATTTTCCGTGCAGCTCCAGCACTAGCGCGCCAAGCGCGCGGTCGTCCCGGCCTGCGCCGAGCGTATCGGCCAGCAGCGCCGCACCGGTATCGGCGTTCATTTCCTCATAGAATCCATCCAGCGTGCGCGCAAGCACCCGCTCGCGCAGCAGCTGTGCCTCGCTCTCGTCGAGCACGCGAAAATCCGGCCGCAGCGCATGTCCGCGCGCATCCTCCGGAAGAAGATGGCAGTTCTCCCGCAACAGAGATGTGCAGAAAGCGTCCACCGTTTTGATGTCCGCGCGGTATACGCGCAGCATCTGACGCTGAAGGTGTACATTCGTCGGATCCTCCTGCAATTTCTCGCCGAGAACCTTTGCGATCTTGCCGCGCAGCTCCGCCGCTGCGGCGCGGGTATAGGTAATGATAAGGAAGTCGTCAAGATTCGCCTCACCGCTCTCGACATAGGAAAACAGCCGCTCAACGAGCACCTTTGTCTTGCCGCTGCCCGCCGCCGCAGATACCAGAAGGCTCCGCCCGCGGTTTTCCACCGCCGCGCGCTGCTCAGCGGTCAGAATGTCAGCCATTGCCCTGTCCTCCTTCCCCGATCGTCCGGTCTACATGCTCCCAGAGCTGCTCGGCTCCGGTCGCGCGGATGTATTCGATATGGTCGCTGCCGCAGCCGTTTTCAAAATGGCAGGCCGGTGCAAATTCGCAGTAGGTGCAGGCGCTGTCCTGCTCGCCGCGCGCCCATGGGTCGGCGTCGATGTTGCCGCGTGCAAGCTCGCGCACCATCTCGCGCAGCAGCTCCTCCACATACCGTCCCAGCTTGCCCAGCTGGGCGCTCGTGGCGATGCTGCCGGCGATCTCCGTGCCGCCGTCCTTTCCCTTTTTCACGCGCACAGGAAGATAACAGGGCGATTCCAGCGCGCTGTGCTCCATGGCGCGCAGCACCTCCGGATCGGAGAGCACCATACCGCTTCGCTGAAGCTCCTTATGCATGGCGCGCTCGATCTCTTCCTCCGTCGCGCCCCGCGGCAGATTCAGCAGCTTCTCGCGCGCGGGCAGATAGAGAACGCCCGCCGGCTCGATTGGATAGCCCCCGAAAAGCTCCTTCCCCTCGCGTTCAAGCGCAAAGAGGTATAAGAGCATCTGGATGCCGAGGCCGTAGCGCAGCTCCGCAAGATCGAAGCGCTTTGCACCGGTCTTATAGTCCACCACACGCAGATAGAGTTTACCGTCCTTGAGCCAGCCGTCCACGCGGTCGACCTTGCCGACCACGCGCAGCTCTTCTCCCGCCTCGCGGATGGTCACGGCGGGAAGCTGACCGTCCGCACCAAAGCCGAGCTCAAAGGCCAGCGGCTCAAAATCCGACACGGAAAGCTCCTCCACCGTCGAGTCCATGATGCGGTACACGGACTCGCACAGCCGCCGGAAGAGGTAGCGAAAGCGCGCATTCTTCTCGTCCAGATCTGGGAGGTTCTTTTCAATATATGCCTCGATGGCCTGCCGCACGAGAGCGTGGAGCTCCGCGTGCTCCAGCGTTTTGAGTCCTCCGCGCTCCGCTGCGGCGCGAAGCGTATGCTCCATTACGTCATGGACAAAGGTGCCGACCTGCGGCGCGTCGAAGCCCGCCGTCGTTCGCTCCCTTGCGCGTAGGCCATACTGCATGAAGTAGGCGAAGTGGCAGCTTCTGGCTTTATCCATGCGCGAAGCGCTGAGTGTGATGCTGCGTCCGTAGAGTGTATGCACCATCTCACCGGAAAGCCTTCCGCGCTCGTAGTGTGAAGCACCGCGCATCGCGCGCAGCACATCCGCACAGTCACCGCGCCGTTCCAGACAGCGCCATGCCTCTCCGTCGATATGCGCCCCGGCGTAATCGAGCAGCGCAGCCGTTGATGTAATGTAGGATACCTTGTCAGATGCTTCCGTTTCGATATTTACCGTCGGGCACAGCGTCCGTACACGCCCGACAATAAAGCTCGGACGCAGCTCCGTGCCGGCATTGTCAAAGCGCGGGTAAGAAATGTAGAGCCGGCCGGTCGGCTGGGCAAGCGCGGCGTAGAGATTTTGGATCTCCAGCCGGAACTGCGCTATGCCGTAAGGTGCAAGGCGCACATCGAGCGCTTCCAGCACCGCACGGTCCTCGTCCCTGAGAATGCCTCCGCTTCCGCCGACCGCCGGCAGAACATGGTCGTTCGCCCCCATCAGGAACAGCACACGCACGGAATGGCGGTCGTTGCGCGTCATCTCAGCAAAACTCACCTGATCGAGCGAGACAGGGATGGTGCCAACGGAATACTGCGTGAGCACAAGGCGCATCAATCGCGCAAACTCCTCCGCATCAAGCTTTGTGTCCCCAAGCATTTCCACGAACTGATCGAGCACATCGCAGAGAATATTCCAGAGCTGCGAGAGCTCCTCCGCCCTCTGTGTCTCCCCGCGCTGCCAGAGCGTTTCCGTCTGCCGCTGCAATTCCTCCGGCAGCGCGATCTCGGTCATATAGCAGTAGAGCGCCGTCACCTTACTGCACACGTCGCCCGTGCCCCGCACCCCTGCGGCCAAATGCGCAAAGGGCGCGCAGATCTTTTCCCGCGCCGCGTTCACACGTGCGAGAGCCGCCTCGTCCTCGGCGCGCCACGGCACGCCGTAACCCTCCGGATGCGCCGTCCACGCGGTCTCCCTCGTCCACATCGCGCCGCGGATCTCCCACTTGATGACATAGTTTTCCAGTCTGTCGCACTCCTCCGCCGTCAAGCCGGCCAGACCGGTTTTCAGGCAGCGAAACACGTCCTCGTATTCAAATCCGCCGCTCACCGCATCAAGCGCGCCAAGCAGGAGCGAGGGCACATTGCGCCGCAGGATGTCGCTGCGCCGCGCGCAGTAGAGCGGGATGCCGCAGCGCGCGAATACCGTGCGCAGTACCGGCTCCGCCGCGTCCAGATCGCGCGACGTGACCGTGATATCGCGAAAGCGGTATCCCTCGCAGCGCACAAGACGCAGTATTTCTGCAGCGATCCACTCCGCCTCGGCGTAGGCCGTGGAGGCCTCATGCAGCCGTATCTGCTCCGTTGGCTCTGTCCAGCGGATGTTTTCCCCGAATACACAGCGCTCCAGATGTCCCAGTGCGTCCTGCGGCGCACCGGTGCGAAGCACCTCCTCCGTGGTCTGCACACCGACGTCTTGCGCCAGCGCAAGCAGCTGTCCGCGCACACGCAGGCTCTCGGCAAACAATTCACTGTCTCTGCCGTCGCCGAGCAGCGTCACCGTCACGCTTTTCGCACGGCGGAGAAGGATGCGCAGAATGTTCATCTCACGCCCTGTAAAGTAGGAAAAGCCGTCGAGGAAAATATCCTTTCCGTCGGCATAGCCGGACGCAGCAAGCTTTTCCTCCAGTTTTTCCAGCCGATCGCGCGCATCCCGTCCGTTTTCATGGAGCCGCGCGAGATATGCGCCGTAAATGAGGGCGACATCATGCAGTCTCTCGCCGCTCTCCCCCGGAATGTCCTCCGCCTTCTCCGCAAGAAGCTCCGGTGCAACGGCATAGGCTTGCAGCTCCTCGATCAGCGCAAGCAGGCTTTCCAAAAACGCCGCGCGCTGCGACGGACGGCGGTAAACACGCAGGCTCGGCGCAAGCGAGAGCAGCACCCGCTGGAGCAGCAGGAGCTTGCCGCCATTATCAAGCGTCACCTCTGCCGCGCCGCCGGTGCGCGTGAGCACGCGCGAAGCGAGCAGTTTGAACGTCAGCACCTCGGCATGCCGGCTGGCCGTCGGGCCGCAGACCCTGCACACATCCACCTCGGCGACATGCGAGGCATGCTCGGGTACAAGCAGGATCTGCTGTGAGGAATCTCCCAGTGCGCGGATCTCGTCGAGCACCCGCGCGGATTTTCCTGTGCGGGCGCGTCCCAGCAGAATACGCAGCATTCCTTTTTCCTCCTCTTTTTATACTGGGTTTATTTTATCACGCTTCGCGCCGAAGGGCAACGAAGGATGCGCCCTGTCCCTCTTTTTCGCCCGCTTGCTCAAAATTGCGGTCATATTCGAGCCTGTCTACCGCTATGAATAGCGATAGACACAAATTCAGGGAAGTTCAGGAGGGCTTATCATGTCTCGATCGTTCTGGAAAAGCTACGGTTTTCTCGCCGCTATGCTCACATGCATCGTGCTCGGCTGCGCCGTCGGCATCGTCTGGCCGGACGCGGTGTGCCTCGAGCCGCTTGGCACGGTGTTCATCAATCTCATGTTCTGCCTTGTTGTCCCGCTTGTATTCTGTTCGCTCGCCGGAAGCATCGCCAACACGCGCTCGCGGCGCTCGGCCGGCCGGATCATGGGCGCGGCGCTCGGCATATTCGTGGCGACGGGACTGCTCGCCGCGCTTATTATGCTGCTCGTCGTGCGTGTTTTCCCGCCTGTGCTTACTCCCTGGGGCAATATGGCCGCCGGTGTTGTGGACGATCCGGTTCCGCTCTCGACGCTTCTGGTCAATTTTTTCACTGTCAGCGACTTTTCCGCACTCCTCTCGCGCCGCGCCATGCTGCCGCTGATCGTCTTTTCCCTGCTCTTCGGCTTCTCCGTTTCCGCCTGCGGCGGGTCAGAGACCGTGACCGCGCGTGTGCTCGGTGACGCGACAAGGTGCCTTTTGAAAATGGTCTCGCTGGTAAGCTGCTATGCCCCCATCGCCTTCTTCGGCTTCTTTGCCGCAATGACGGCTTCCTACGGCGCGCAGATCACCACGTCCTATGCCCGGGCGATGCTTGCCTACTATCCACTCAGCTTTTTATACGCGCTGTTCGTCTTCCCGCTTCTGGCCTATCTCGGCGGCGGACACACCGGCGTGCAGCGCCTGCGCCGCCACATTCTGCGCCCTGCCGCCACAGCGCTCGGCACCTGTTCATCCGTGGCGACGATCCCCGCCAACATGGAGGCCGCTGAAGAAAGCGGTATTCCGCATGAGGTCAGCGATCTTGTTCTGCCGCTCGGCGCAACGATGCACATGGACGGCTCGTGCTTCAGTTGCGTGCTCAAGGTCGCCTTTCTCTTCGGCGTATTCGGTCTGCCGTTCGAGGGGAGCGGACTGATCCTGCGCGTACTGGCTGTGGCGGTGTTTTCCTCTGTCGCTATGAGCGGCATCCCCGGCGGCGGCTATATCGCTGAATACATCATCTGTTCTCTCTTCTTCCCCGACCAGATGGCCGTCGCCTACCCGATTGCCGTGACCATCGGCAATCTGGTCGACCCGCCCGCCACGATGGTCAACGCCGCCGGAGACTATGCCGTGTCGTTTCTTGTCTCCCGCGTAAGCTTCGGGAAGAACTGGTCAGAACGCGCCGCGTCAGACAAATAGTCCCCGCAGCCCGCCGCAGTCCCGCAGCACTGCGGCCCGCGCAGCGATCTCGCGGGCATAGAGCGCAAGATATCCCGCAGCGCCCTGCCGCAGGCCGCCGCAGATATAAGTTTACATAACTTAATCCCTTCTGTGTTTCCGAAACCGGGATTGCCGGCTGATAGTCGATCTCGCAGGGAAAGCGGTGCGCAAAAAAGCGTACATCATACTGTCGGAAGCCTCTGCCGATGCTCCGCAGCGTATCGTGCAGTGAGAGACTCCCCCATGTCGGTGCATGGCAGACACTGCACCAGAGCCGACAGGTCTCCGCCGCCAGTCTCCGTGCCTGCCGCTGTCCCTGTTCCAGCGCCGCAGCAGACTCCGCGTCCGTTACTGGGCAGAGCGCGAGGCAGTATAGGATGCCCTCCAGCAGCTCTTCCGCCATGGCTCTGGGCACAGAGCCGCTTTCGTTCGCCGTATAGAGCGCAAGCTGATGGGCAAGCAGATCGAGAAGCTTCTCCGGCGGCATGCTTCTCTCTTCCGCTCCGCACGGACAGGAAAGCTCACACATAGTCACCCTCCACACACCTCGTCTCTGCAAACCGAAGCATCGCCGCACCGTCCAGATCGGCAATCCGCTGTGGGCAGCCGCCTGCAAAGCCGTTGAAGAGTGCCGTCATTGCCGCGATCAGCTCGTCGTCGCCCAAACGCTCGCGGCAGGCCCCCTTGAAGTTGTAGAAAAGCGAGAGCATTTCACCAAGCGTCTGCTCCCACGTCTCCCGCTCCACGTAGGGCGAATCACACAGCGCCAACGCAAGCTTCGACAGCACACCCTCGCCAAATTCGATACGCTCCGTCTCCCGCAGAACATCCGCGCGGCGGCGAATCAATCCCGCGCACTCCTCCGGCGCAAGGGACAGGCCAAAGCGCCGCGCTATTCTTCCTACACCCATGTGAGGAAAAAGACAAGGCTTGAAAAAATGGCTGAAATGTGGTAATATAAGGATAGAAAAAACGTGCTTTCCATGTTGGAAAGCACGTTTTTTTATTTCAAATGTCCGGCGAGCGCCGTAATGAGCGCATCCTTTCCCTCGCCCTTTTCGGCCGAGAACGGAATGAGCACATCGTCCCCGCCAAGGTCAAGCGTCTCTCGGATGAGCGCGAGGTTCGGCTCGATCTCGCTCTTTTTGAGCTTATCGAGCTTATTCGCCACGACCACCATCGGGCAGCCGCTTCCCCGGAACCACTCGCGCATTGTCACGTCATCCGCCGTCGGCTTATGCCGCGCGTCGACGATCAGCACACCGAGGTCGATCAGTCCCGCGCTCTGGAAGTAATTCTCCATCAGCCGGCCCCAGCGGTCGCGCTCGGCCTTGGAGACCTTTGCGTAGCCGTAACCCGGCAGATCGACGAGATAGAGCTTTCCGTCGATTTTAAAATAGTTGATCTGCGTGGTCTTTCCGGGGCTTGCGCCCACACGGGCAAAGTTCTTCCGATTCACCACGCGGTTGATTACGCTGGACTTCCCGACATTTGAGCGCCCCGCGAACGCGATCTGCGGCAGGCCGTCGTGGACAAACTGCGCCGGAACGGTCGCACTGAGGATAAATTCCGCTTTGTTGAAGTTGATCGCCATAAAAGGTTGCTCCGCTTCTTTCAGATTTTTCGGTCAAACGCACAGCACAGGGCGCTTGCCGCCCTCCGCTGCACCGGCGATCGCCGCGTCAAGGTGCACCGGCTGCACCGGCTGGATGTAGACAAGCGCCGCGGCAAACACGGCGTCCACCGTCTCGACCGGCACGAAATGCAGCTTCGCGCGCACCTCGGGATCGATCTCCTCCAGATCCTTTTCATTCTCCTTTGGAAGGATCACCGTGCGGATGCCCGCGCGCAGCGCGCCCATCGTTTTCTCACGCAGTCCGCCGATCGGCAGGACACGTCCGCGCAGCGTGACCTCGCCGGTCATGGCGACATCATGGCGCACCGCGTGCCCCGTCAGGGCCGAGAGCAGCGCCGTCGTGATGGCGATGCCCGCGCTGGGGCCGTCCTTTGGAACGGCGCCCTCGGGGAAATGGATGTGAATATCCTTGGTCTTATAGAAATCTGCCGGAAGTCCCAGTTCCAACGCACGCTGGCGCAGGCAGGACATGGCCGCACGGCAGCTCTCCTGCATGACCTCGCCAAGATTGCCGGTCAGCTCCAGCTTGCCCGTGCCGTCCATCACGCCGGCCTCGACCGGCAGAATCTCTCCGCCGACCTGCGTCCACGCAAGGCCGTTCACCACGCCGACCAGATCGGTCTTTGCGGCCTCATCGTGTGAGTAACGAGGCGCGCCGAGATAGTCGGAAAGGTTCTTTTCTGTAACGCTTATTCGCTTTACATCCGTTGTTGCAAAGCTCATTGCCGCCTTACGGCAGAGCCTGCCGAGCTCGCGTTCCAAGCTGCGCACGCCACTCTCGCGCGTGTAGCGCGCGATGATCCGGCGCAGCGCGCCTTCGTCCACGCGCAGCGCTGCGGGAGCAATGCCGTTGGCCTTTTTCTGCTTGGGAAGCAAATGCTCCGCAGCAATATGTACCTTTTCCTCGTCCGTATAGCTGGGGATCTCGATGACCTCCATGCGGTCGAGCAGCGGGCGCGGCATGGTATCGGTCGTGTTGGCGGTCATGAGAAACATAACCTTACTTAAATCGACCGGAATTTCCAGATAATGGTCGCGGAAGGCACTGTTCTGCTCACTGTCGAGCACCTCGAGCAGCGCCGACGCGGGATCGCCGCGCTGGTCGCTCGCCAGCTTGTCCACCTCGTCGAGCACAAGCAGTGGGTTCATCGAGCCGCTGCGGGTGATGGCCTCGATGATGCGGCCGGGCATGGCGCCGATGTAGGTCTTGCGGTGGCCGCGGATATCCGCTTCATCGCGCACGCCGCCGAGCGACAGCCGCGCACACTTACGGTTCATCGCTCCGGCAATACTCAATGCGATGGAGGTCTTTCCCACACCTGGCGGGCCGACCAGACAGATGATCTGTCCGCCCGCGTCGGGATTGAGCCGGTGCACGGCAATGAACTCCAGAATGCGTTCCTTAACCTTGCTCAAGCCGTAGTGATCGCGGTCGAGCCTGCGGCGCGCCGCTTCGACGCTTGTGCGCTCCTTTGTCTCCACGCCCCACGGCATCTCCAGCACAGTGTCAAGATAATTGCGCAGCACGCTCGCTTCCGCGCTGCCGAACGGCTGGCGCGAGAGACGGTCTACGTCCTTGAGCAGCTTTTTCTCCGTCTCCTCCGGCAGAGCGCAGGCCTTGATCTTCCGGCGGTACTCGTCGAACTCCGCGTCGCTGTCGCCCTCGCCGATCTCGTTTTGCAGCACCTTGATCTGCTCGCGCAGGACCATGTCCTTCTGGATCTGTCCCACGCGCTCACGCACCTTGCTCTCAATGTCCTGCTCCATCGAGATCACACTGATCTCGCGGGTGAGGATTTCATTGATGCGGCGCAGACGCACGAGCGGCTGCAATTCCTCCAGCACGCTCTGCTTATCCTGATAGCGCAGATTGATGTTCTGCGCGATAAAATCCGCCAGATATCCCGGATCGGTTGCATCCATCACCGTGGTAAAGATGCTCTCAGGCAGCTTGCTTGTCAGCTCACTGTACTCGCCGAAGAGCGCATAGGTCTGACGGAGCATCGCCTCTGTGCGATTGCCGCGGCGCACCGCCTTCGTCTCGCCGATCAGCTCGACCTGCGCCTGCAAAAACGGCTCACGCTGCCACAGTCTGCGCAGGCGGGCGCGGCTGCGCCCCTCCACGATGACGCGCACCATGGAGCTCGATGCGCGCAGGACCTGAATGACGTGCGCGACCGTGCCGATCTCGTATAGATCCTTCTCCTCCGGCAGCTCGGTGCCCAGCTCACGCTGTGTGACAAGGAATATCTCCTGCCCCATATCTGTCGCGCGCTCCAGCGCGCGTATGGAGATCTCACGCTCCACGTCAAAGCTTGCCGTCGCCCGCGGGAACACAGTCAGGCCGCGCAGCGCGAGCGTCGGGATATTTTTAGTAATGGTTTCCATAGGGGCTCCTTATTGTCAGGAGGCTGGTTCGACCGACGGCAGCTCCGGCGGTCTGTCCCCCTGCAATTCTTCTTTTTTGTGCTCGATGCGCGGCGGCTCATTGCCCTCCACGCATGCTTTGGTGATCGTCACGCGCTCAATGCTGCGGTCGGAGGGCGTATCGTACATCACCTGCGTGAGCAGGCCCTCCATCACCGCGCGCAGGCCGCGCGCGCCGATCTTACGCTCGATGGCCTTGTCAGCGATCGCTTCAAGCGCATCATGCTCGAACACCAGCTCCGCGCCGTCATAGCTCAGAAGCTTCTGATACTGCTTGACAAGCGCGTTTTTCGGCTCGGTCAGGATGCGCACCAAATCGTCACGGCGCAGCTCGTCAAGTGCAGCAATGACCGGCAGACGGCCGACCAGCTCTGGGATAATGCCGAACTTCAAGATGTCGTGCGGCTGCACCTCGCGCAGTATCTTCGAGTGATCCTTTTCCTTCTTGCCCTCGATCACCGCGTCAAAGCCAATGCTCTTGCGGTCAAGGCGGTGCTCGATGATCTTGTCAAGGCCCTCGAATGCACCGCCGCAGATAAAGAGGATGTTGCGCGTATCGATCTGGATAAACTCCTGATGCGGATGCTTGCGCCCGCCCTGCGGCGGGACGTTGGCGACCGTACCCTCAACGATCTTTAAAAGCGCCTGCTGCACGCCCTCGCCGGAGACGTCGCGCGTAATGGAGGTATTCTCGCTCTTGCGGGCGATCTTGTCGATCTCGTCGACATAGATGATGCCGCGCTCTGCAAGCTCCACATCATAGTCCGCCGCCTGCAAAAGCCGCAGGAGGATATTCTCCACATCGTCGCCGACATAACCGGCCTCCGTGAGCGTGGTGGCGTCCGCGATGGCAAACGGCACCTTGAGGATGCGGGCAAGCGTCTGAGCAAAAAGCGTCTTGCCGCTGCCCGTGGGGCCAAGGAGCAGAATGTTGCTCTTTTGCAGCTCCACGTCGTCTCCGCCGCCGAAAAAGATGCGTTTATAATGATTGTAGACGGAAACGCTCAGCGCGATCTTCGCCGCGTCCTGTCCGACCACATACTGATCGAGCACCTCGCGGATCTCTCGCGGCGTGGGGATCTCGTCCGGCGTGTCAAAGCCTTCATTGCCGCCCTCGTAGCCGTCGTCAATGATCTCCATACACAGCCGCACGCACTCGTCGCAGATGCGTACACCGCCGGGGCCCTGGATCATGCGGTGTGTCTCCTTCTCCGACTTGCCGCAGAACGAGCAGCGAAGCTGCGCCTTCTTGTTCTTTTCTTCACTCATTCGTGTAATGACCTTTCCCTTTACAGGTATTGCGTTACCGCTTGTAAATGACCTTATCGATCAGGCCGTACTCACGAGCCTCCTCTGCCGTCATCCAGTTGTCGCGCTCCGAGTCTGCCTTGATCTGCTCGGGCGTTTTTCCGGCGTTTTCGGCAAGGATCTTGTTGATGCGCTGTTTGATCTTGAGGAAGTGCTCCACATCGATCTCCATATCCGTGACCTTGCCCTGTGTACCGGCGGAGGGCTGATGGATCATGACCTCCGCATTCGGCAGTGCGATGCGCTTGCCCTTTGCGCCGGAGGAGAGCAGGAACGCGCCCATGCTTGCCGCCATGCCGACGCAGATCGTGGACACATCGCACTTGATATACTGCATGGTGTCATAGATCGCCATACCGGCGGTCACACTGCCGCCGGGAGAGTTGATATAAAGCTGGATATCCTTGTCGGGATCCTGCGCCTCCAGATACAGAAGCTGCGCAACAACAAGGCTCGCAGTGGTGTCGTTGACCTCCTCGCCCAGAAAAACGATGCGGTCGTTGAGCAGGCGGGAGAAAATGTCATACGACCGCTCGCCGCGGTTGGTCTGCTCGACAACATAAGGAACTAAACTCATGGAAATACCTCCTTGGTGTAACATTCAGACGTTCATACCCTGTTCAAATTTCCGGTATGTATGCAATCAACCACAAATGCTCCTCATTTGTGGTTGATTGGCTGTCTTTATATCATGCCTATTTTATTTTGCGGATGAAGTATAACCGCTGCGGCGCTTATTCAGCCGTTTCCTCAGCCTTTTTTACGCTCTTCTTGGCAGCCGGCTTCTTCTCCTCACCCTCGGCCTTCTTGGCAGTCTTCTTGGCGACGGGCTTCTTCTCTTCCTCGCCCTCAACCTTCTTGGCGGTCTTCTTGGCAGCGGGCTTCTTCTCGCCGTCCTCGGCCTTCTCCGCCTTGGCGGGCTTTTCCGCCTTCGCATTGTCCACAACGACAGCAATGGCCTTCTCGTTGAGAAGCTGCGTGCGAATCGTGGGAACGTCAAGATACTTCTTGAGCATCTCGATATCCATGCCGTACTGCTCGGACATGGACTTGTACTTCGCCTCAATCTCTTCCTCGGTCACATCGAGATTCTCCGCCTTGATGATGGCGGCGATGGCAAGATCCATGCGGACCTGACGGGTTGCAGGCTCCTTGCCGTCCTCGAGGAACTTGGCCTCGTCCATGTTGGTCATCTTGCAGTACTGCTCATAGGGAATGCCCTGTGCCTGAAGACGCTGCTTGAACTCCTCAAGGAAGCGGCGGCTCTGCTCCTCGATCATCACGTCAGGGATATCGGCCTTGATATCGGCGGCAACCTTCTCGAGCAGCGCATTTTCAAACGCGACCTTGACAGACTCCTCACGCTCGGCCGTGATCTTGGCCTTCACATCGTCCTTGAGCTCCTTGAGCGTCTCGAACTCGGAAACATCCTTGGCAAACTCGTCGTCGAGCGCCGGGGTCTGCTTCTCCTTGACCTCGTTGACCTTGACATGGAATACGACCTTCTTGCCGGCCAACTCGGGGGTGTAGTTCTCAGGGAAGGTGATGTCGATGTCCTTCTCCTCGCCGGCCTTCATGCCGACGATCTGATCCTCAAAGCCGGGGACGAAGCTGCCCGAGCCGATCTCCAGCTCGTGATTCTCGCCCTTGCCGCCGTCAAAGGGCACACCGTTGTCGAAGCCCTCAAAGTCGATGACGGCGGTGTCGCCCTTCTTGACCTTGCGATCCACAGAAACGAGACGGGCCTCGCGCTCGGCCATCTGATTGAGACGGTCCTTCACATCGTCCGCCGTGACCTTGACCTCGTCCTTCACGGCGCTCACGCCCTTGTACTCGCCCAGCTCGACCTCGGGATAGACCGCGACGGTCGCCTTGAAGGTAAAGCCGTTCTTATCGATCTGGTCGCCCACGATCTCGACTTCGGGATAACCCACCACGTCGAGGCCGCTCGAACCGATCGCCTGCGTATATGCGTCGGGGAGCGCCGCATCCACAGCATCGCTGTAGAACACGCCCTCACCGTAAAGCTTCTCGATCATCTTGCGGGGCGCCTTGCCGGGACGGAAGCCGGGCACGTTGATCTTATTGCGCATCTTGAGATACGCCTTCTGAACGGCGGCTTCAAACTCTTCGGCGGTCACTTCAACGGTGACAGCGGCCCGGCTCTTTTCGAGCTTTTCAACAGACTTGACATTCATGTTTCTTTTTCCTCCGTATTAAGCAAATGATGCTCATTGCAAAGTGGTATTTTACCATAGGTTTTATAAAATATCTACCCTTTTTTTCATCATTTTTCTTTTAATCGCAGATTTTTTTCGGGATGAAGCCCAAATAATCCGCCGAGATCAGAGCATAGTCGGTTTTTCCGCGCCGTCCCTCGAACGCGCGGCGGTGCGTGGGGCCGTGAAGATGGCCGTAATAGCAGCGCTCGACGCTATAACGGTCGATCAGCTCCAGCATCTCGGGGCACTGGTAGCCCTGATAGAGCGGCGGGTAGTGCAGGAAGCAGAGGATCGGCCGCTCCCCCGCCGCCTTGAGCGATGTCTCCAGCCGGAGCGCCTCACGCGCAAGCATTTTGCCCGTGTGTGTACCGGCGGCATCCCCCTCATAAAACCAGCCGCGCGTGCCGCAGAGCGCGTAATCGCCGTAAAAAAAACAGTTGTTAAAGAGGATATCGATACTCCCGATGCCGTGTGTCTGAAAGAAACTATTCATCTTCGTGGCAGTGCCCCACCAGTAATCGTGATTGCCCTTGAGGATGATCTTGCGGCCGGGCAGCGCGTCGATAAATTGAAAATCAAGCAGAGACTCCTCGAGCGAGATACCCCAGGAAAGGTCGCCGGCAAGCACCGTCACATCGTCCGGCGTCAGGTGGGAAAAGGCCTCCCGCAGCCGCTCGACATGGTTCGCCCATTTCTCGCCGAAAATGTCCATCGGCTTGCTGCCGCCGAGTGAGAGATGCAGGTCTCCAATCGTATAAAGTGCCATGGCCGCCCCCTTTCCTCCGGTTATTCAAACGCGTTCTCGATGTATTCGATGCGCGGCGGCGTTTCGTCGTCATAAACCTCCGCCACGTCAAAGCGGGCACAGAGGTCCGGATCGTGCCGCGTCATGTAATAGGCCGCCGTTGTGCGCAGCCGCCGCTGCTTGGCCGCCGTGACAAAATCGCGCGGCAGGCCATAGCGCACGCCGCTGCGGAGTTTGACCTCCACAAAGCAGAGCATGCCATTCTTTTTTGCAATCAGGTCGATCTCGCCGAAGCGGCATCGGAACTGCGAAGCCGCGATCTCATAGCTGTGCGCCCGCAGATATTCGGCCACGAGGGCCTCGCCGCGGTCACCGAGCTCCTTCGTCGTACTCATTTCCGTCCGGCCTCCCACTTCTTGAGAAAAGTCATGCGGTGGCACGGACACGGACCGTATTCGTCAAGCATGGCATAGTGCAGCTTTGTGCCGTAGCCCTTGTGCCGTGCAAACTGATACTGTGGATACTGCCGGTCCAGCACGTCCGTCACAAAGCGGTCACGGCTTACCTTGGCCAGGATCGACGCCGCGGCGATGCTTATGCTCTTCGCGTCGCCGCCGATGACCGTGCGGTGCGGTGTGGAGATAGCATATTTCGTGCCGTGGTCGCGGTTGCCGTCAATGAGCGCGAAGTCCGCCCGGACGGCAAGGCTGTCGATGGCCAGCTGCATGGCCTTCATGCGAGCGTTGAGAATGTCGATCTCGTCGATCTCACGCGCGTCCACGGACGCGACGCTGTAAGCGGCCGCCTTATCGCAAATGATATCAAAAAGCGCTTCGCGCTTTTTCTCCGAAAGCTTCTTGGAGTCGTCCAGCCCCTCGATCATGCAGCCCTCCGGCAAAATGACCGCGGCGGCATACACCGGCCCCATCAGCGGCCCCGCACCGGCTTCGTCCACACCGCAGACATGGGCGCAGCCCTCCGCGCGGGCGGCGTCCTCCAGCGCGCAGTCCGCCAGTGAAACGTGCTGCTTCATGCGTCCTCCTCCGGCAGCTCCAGTGTAAAGCGTCCCAGCTTGCCGGCACGGTACTCATCGAGCAGCACGCGCGACATGCGCTCGGTGTTCACCTCGCCGCCGGAGATGAGGAAGCCGCGTTTGCGTCCGGCCTTTTCCAACAGCTCCCAGCCCTGTTCGTCCGGCGAAACTTCGATCTTATAGCGCTCTGTCAGCGCATCGGGATAGTGCGCGCCGAGGTAGGTCATCAGCCGCGCGGCCAGATCCTCAATATCCATCACGTCGTCGCGGATCGCCCCCGTGAAGCCAAGGCGCACACCGACGTCCGGATCTTCAAACTTCGGCCAGAGGATGCCGGGCGTGTCCAGCAGCTCCAGTGTTTTGTCCACCGGAACCCACTGCTTGCTGCGCGTCACACCGGGGCGGTCCTCCGCCTTGGCCGTCTTTCGGCCGGATACCTTGTTGATAAACGTCGATTTACCGACATTCGGAATGCCGAGCACCATCACGCGCAGCACGCGCCCGACCTGTCCTTTTTCCTCATAGGCACGGATCTTGTCGACAAGCAGCGCGCGCACAGCGGGCGCGAACTGCTTCACGCCCGCGCCCGACTTCGCGTCGACCTCCAGCACCGCATATCCCTTCGCACGGAACCATGCCGACCAGTGCTTTGTCGCGCCGGGGTCGGCCTGATCGACGCGGTTGAGCACCACGATGCGCGGCTTGCCCGCGGTCAGCTCGTCAATATCCGGATTGCGGCTCGCGCGCGGAATGCGCGCGTCAATGATCTCGCACACCGCATCCATATTGCCGATCTCGGCGGCAACCATGCGGCGCGTTTTTGTCATATGTCCGGGGAACCAGCTCAAGCTCTCCAACTGCATGATCGTTCTCTCCTCACTTTCCCAGCAGACCCAGACGGCTGAAATCCCGCTGATCCGTCAGGCTGTCCTTCCCCGGAAACACAAGCAGCACAGCCTTACCGATGATCAGGCGCTCGTCCACCGGGCCGAGATTGCTGTCGCGGCTGTCGCTGCTGCGGTTGCGGTTGTCGCCCATCAAAAACAGCTCGCCCTCGCCGAGCGTGAGCGGGAACTGCGTTCCTTCGTCCAGATAGGTCAGGTCATTGATATAATCTTCCTGCAGCAGCTCGCCGTCTACAAATACACGCCCGAGCGTGAAGTCGATGTCCACCGTCTGTCCCGGCGTGGCGATGACACGCTTGACGATGGGCTCCGTATCAAAGCTCTCTTTATAGGCGATGACGATATCGCCGTATTGATACTCTCTGCACAGCCAGCCGCTGACCACGATCAGGCGGTCTCCGTCCTGCAATGTCGGCACCATGGAATGGCCCGACACACCCATCAGCCGCACCACGAAGGTGAACAGCAGTGTGATGGCCAGCACTGCGCCCACCAGAGAGCGCACCCACTCGTAGGTCTCGCGTCCCGCGACACGCTCAGCGATCTCTTCGCCCTCGTCGGGGTCGGTGGGAAGGATATCGTTTTCAAAATCGTTCATAGCCGTTTCTCCATATGCAGTAAGCGGCAAAATACCGCATCATAATTTAATTTTATGATACCACGCAGAACCGCAAAAAACAACCGTTCATTTCTTCCCTGCGGCAAAAAATAAAAACGGCACGGAAGCCTCCATGCCGTTCTTATTCCTGTTTTTCTTACAGCTTTTCGCGGATCTTCGCAGCCTTACCGACGCGGTCACGCAGATAGTAGAGCTTCGCGCGGCGGACATAGCCGGTACGCACCGTCTCGATCTTCTCGATCGAGGGGGAATGCAGCGGGAAAACCTTCTCAACGCCGACGCCGTAAGCCATGCGGCGGACGGTGATGGTCTCCTCGATGCCGCCGTGCTTCTTGGCGATTACAATGCCCTCAAAGACCTGAATACGCTCACGGGAGCCTTCCTTGATCTTGACGTGGACACGGACGGTGTCGCCGACGTTGGCAACAGGCTTCTCAGCCTTCATCTGCTGGCTTTCGAGTTCCTTAATGAGATCCATGGATATTTCCTCCTAATTTATAGGCGTTCGTGACCGCTTTTCCATAGCGCATTTCGGCTCATTTACCCGCGCACGGCAGAGGACCGCCCTTTTCAAGCTGAGATAGAATACCACATTCAAGGCTGAAATGCAAGCTTTTTTTGCATTTTTCTCCCCCATGGAGCAGATTTTCTTCTCATTCAGCGGAAAATATTCATCTCTGCGTCATAAAGCTCCTCCCGGCGCACACGAACGAAGTCCGGGCGGAGTGCGGGAAGCTCACGCTCAATGGCCTGCGCAAGATAGGCGGGGTTTAACCCCGGATTCTGCGCGGCGACCACCGTGTCGGCAAAAATACTGTTTCCCTCCTGCGTGAGGGTCATTTCACGAATCATTGGCGCAACGTCCACCTCGGCCATTGATTTGTGCTTCGTGCGCTTTTCGATGATGAGCGATGGGCTCGCGAACAGCCCGCGCAACTCCTCGACCGCACCGGCAGGCACGCCGTTATCGTAGATCAGCTCCATCTGCGCGCGCAGAAAAGCGAACTCACGCACAGGGCGCGTGACCGGATAGCACTCCTTCACGCGCAGTCCGGCGGGCAGACCGGTATTCAGCTTTTCCGCGATGCCGGAACCGTCTGTTTCCTCAACGGTCTCAAAGTCGAGCAGCTCGCAATCGCTCGACTGCCCCACCGGCAGCGGCAGGACAATAGAAATGATGGGATGCGGATGAAAGCCGTTGGAATGCTTGAGGTGCAGCTCCGCACGCGGAAACACGCGCTGGAAGGTGCGCATCGTGTCCAGATGCGAAATATATGAAGCCTGCGCCTCCTTGGTGAACAGAAGTCTCAGTTTAGCCATCACATTGCCTCCCCAGCAGAATATTGGCCCCGCAGCCGTTGCAGTGCGTGCGGCAGTCCGGCGTGGTGACGGACTGATAGCACCGCTCATGCTCGCGCCAGAGATACTGCTCCGTCACGCCGCTGGAGATCATGGCCCACGGCATCAGCTCATCCTCCCCGCGCGTGCGATTGGCATAGAAATGCGGATCAAGACCGCACTCGTCAAAGGCCTCGAGCCAGCGGTCGAGCGAGAAATACTCCTCCCACGCGGGCAGATGCTCACCCTTGCGCCACGCTGTCTCCAGCACCTTGCACATCCGGCGGTCGCCGCGGGAGATCACAGCCTCCATATAGCTTGTGTCGCTGTCGTGCCAGTTATAGGTGACGGATTTCGTGAGCATATTCTCCCGCAGCAGCTTCACGCGGCGCTCGTATTCCTCCTTGGGGATCTGCGGCTCCCACTGGAAAGCCGTGTGCGGCTTTGGAACAAACCACGAGGTCGAGACCGTGATGCGCACGCCGCGGTTTTTATTGCTCGCGCTCTCGCGCCATGCGTGCATGACATGCGAGGCGACCTCGGCGATGCCAAGCACGTCCTCGTCCGTCTCCGTCGGCAGCCCGAGCATGAAATAGAGCTTGACCGCGCTGTAGCCGCCGGCAAAGGCACGGCGGCAGGAGGCAAGCAGATCCTCCTCTGTAAGATTTTTATTGATCGCGTCGCGCAGGCGCTGCGTGCCGGCCTCTGGGGCAAAGGTCAGGCCAGTCTTTCTGCCTTTTTGCAACCGCTCCATGAGCGCCATGGAGAAGTTGTCAGCACGCAGGCTCGGAAGCGAGAGGTTCACATGGCGTTCGGCGCAGAACTCCTCCAGATCGTCGCACAGCTCGACGAGCGGGCGGTAATCCGAGGTTGAGAGCGATGAGAGGGTCATTTCCTCGTAGCCCGAATCCTCGATGGCCTCCTTTGCGTATTCGACCAGCAGCTTTTCCGAGCGGTTGCGCACGGGACGGTAGACATACCCCGCCTGACAGAAGCGGCAGC
>JAXYYF010000133.1:0-6377 GCA_037419475.1 bacterium | reverse complement strand
AGCTGCGCAAGATCATCGACCGCGAAACGCCGGACGCGGCAAAGGAGACACTGCTGGTGCTCGACGCGACTACAGGCCAGAATGGTTTGCAGCAGGCCAAGGTGTTCCGCGAGACGGCGGGTCTGACCGGCATTATTCTCACCAAGCTTGACGGCACGGCCAAGGGCGGCATCTGTGTTGCCATCGCGCAGGAGCTGGGCGTGCCGGTGAAATTCGTTGGTCTCGGCGAGGGGATCGACGACCTTCAGCCCTTCGACGCAAAGGAGTATGTCAACGCGCTCATCTGAGCGTGCCGGATGAATGAGGAGGTACGGCATGGAGATCACGAACATCTGCCCCTACTGCGGAAAGGAAATGTCTGACGGTGCGATCCCGGCCGTCAGAGACGTCATCCGCTGGTGCCGCAAAAAAGAGGGAGACTATGGCGATTATTATGAAGAAGGCGTGCGAGAGGGCGTTGAGCTCGGCAGAGCGCATGTGTTCTCCACAGAATATATCCCCGCTTTTTACTGTGAGGACTGCCGTGCAGTGATCCTTCCTGTGCAGGAGGTCGAGTGGCCGCTCGACAAGCTCGACAAAAAGCTCACGGCCTGGCAGAAGAAAATGAGCGCGCAGCGCGAAGAACGCAAGGCGCAGCGTGAGGAGAAAGAGAGCGAGCAAAAGAGAGAAGAAAAACGGAAAAAGGATCCGTGGGAGGTATAGCATGAAATTGGTGCTGGCGACACAGAACCCCAAGAAACTGAAGGAAATGAAAGAGATCCTCGGCGGTCTCGGCGTCGAGGTTGTGAGCGAGGCGGAGTTGGGCGTGAAGGTCGAGGTCGAGGAGACCGGCGAGACGTTTACCGACAACTCCCGCCTCAAGGCGATGGCCGTGATGAAGGCTACAGGGCTGCCAGCCGTGGCGGACGACTCGGGACTGTGCGTGGATGCGCTCAACGGCGGGCCGGGCGTATACAGCGCACGTTTCGGTGGCGAGGGATTGGACGACACGGGCCGCTACCGTCTGCTGCTGGAGATGCTGCGCGGACAGACGGACCGCACCGCGCATTTCCACACCTCCATCGTCTGCGAATTCCCCAACGGCGACGAGCTGGTGTGCGAGGGCGAGTGTCCGGGTACCATCGCGTTTGCGCCGATGGGGGACGGCGGTTTCGGCTACGACCCTGTGTTCTTCGTGCCTGAGCTGCGCAAGACCTTCGGCCAGCTCACGCCGGAGGAAAAGGCGGCCATTTCGCACCGCGGCAAGGCACTGTGCGCCTTTGCGCAGGCGCTTGACGATTATCTGAAAGGAAACAAATAAATGGAACTGACCAGTAAGCAGCGCGCACAGCTGCGCGCCATGGCGAACGAGCTTGAGCCTATCGTTCACATCGGAAAGGACGGCATCGGCGAAAACCTTGTCAAGCAGGCCAACGACGCGCTTGAGGCGCGCGAGCTCATCAAGTGCAAGGTGCTCGACAACAGCATGCTCACCGCGCGCGAAGCGTGCGATGAGCTCAGCCGCCTCACCCGCTCCGAACAGGTGCAGGTCATCGGCACGAAGTTTGTGCTCTACCGCGAGACGCATGCCAAGCCCAAGGATAAGCGCATCGCGCTCGTGAAGGATAAAAAGAAAAAGACCGTCTGAGGACGGAACTGAGAGGGATTTTCATTGAAGATCGGAATTTACGGCGGCAGCTTCAACCCGCCGCATCTTGGACATCAAAACGCCGCGATCGAGGCGGCGGAGAAGTGCGGCCTCGATAAGCTGCTGCTCATTCCGGCGGGCATCCCACCGCACAAAGTCATGGAGCAGGACAGTCCATCGAACGTGCACCGCCTTGCCATGACGCGCCTTATGGGCGGGCAGGTTTCGCTGCAAAGCGGCGTTCCGGTCAAGGTGCTCGACCTTGAAATGACGCGCGAAGGAAAGAGCTACACGGTCGATACGCTCCGCGCGCTGCGTGAGCAGTATCCCGACGATGAGCTGGTGCTTTTTATGGGGACAGACATGTTCTTCTCCTTTGAGAGCTGGTACGAGCCATCGGAAATCGCGCAGCTTGCGAAGATCGTCGCCTTTCACCGCAATGAGAGCGACAGCGCCGCAGCCTTTGCCGCGCAGGCGGAAAAGCTCAACGCGCGCTTCGGCGGGCGCGGCTTCGAGACGCTTGCGCTCGACCGCGTGGTCGAGGTGTCCTCGACGGAGCTGCGCGCGGGCATGGCGGACGGCTCGAGTGAGAAAATGCTCGAACCGCAGGTTTACGGCTATATTCTGCGCGAGCATCTGTACGGAACAAATCTGAATCTCAAGCGTCTGACCGCACAGCAGCTTCGCCCCATTGCGCTGAGCTACCTCAAGGCCAAGCGCTGCGGTCATGTGCTCGGCACGGCGGCGACGGCGGTGAAGCTGGCGGAGAAATACGGCGCGGACACACATAAGGCCGAGATCGCCGGACTGCTGCACGACTGCACAAAAAAGCTCACGATGGATGAACAGCTTCTGCTGTGTGAAAAGTACGGCATCGCGCTCGATGAGCTTGAGCGCAAGGCGCTCAAGCTGCTCCATGCCAAGACCGGTGCAGCGCTCGCGCGTGATGTGTTCGGCGTGGACGACGACATCTACAACGCGATCCTCTGGCACACGACGGGCAAGCCTGATATGACGGTGCTGGAGAAGGTCATCTATCTGGCCGATTTCATCGAGCCGACGCGCGATTTTCCGGGCGTGGACGCGCTGCGGGCGGTCGTGTGGAAGGATCTGGACGACGGCCTTTTGATGGGGCTTGAGATGACGGTCGATGAAATGGAGGAGATGGGAAATCCCATCCACGTCAATACGCTGGCGGCCCGCGACTACTTAAAGGGGAAATTGTATGAGAGGAAAGCGAGAAGAGAAGAAGAGGGACAAGCCGACGCTTGACGAGCTGCGCGCGCGGGCAGAGAATGCCTTTGACGAGCACGGCGACGAGGCGTGGGCGCAGATCAAAAAGCTTTTTGCCCGCCCCGGACGGCTGATCCTCGGCGCATTGGCTGTTCTGGTGCTTGCGGGGCTGATCGCAGGCGGCGGCTATCTTTTGAAGATCCATGCACCGGCACTGCCGGACAAGGACAGCGATGCGCAGAATCCCGATGAGATCGACGCCGATCTTGCATACGGCGACGGCGTGCGTCCGCGTGTAAGCGGCGAGCGCAAGAGCAAGGATTTCTATACCGTTCTTGTCCTTGGCCGTGACACCGGCGGCGGCGGAAATACGGACACCATGCTGCTGGCCAGCTACGATGTGACCAATCAGAAAGCGACGGTCATGTCCATTCCGCGCGACACGATGGTGAATGTCTCGTGGGATATCAAGCGCATCAACTCCGTCTACAACTATTACGGCGGCGGGGAGAAGGGCATCAAGGCACTCTATAAGGAAATTTCCCAGCTTGTGGGCTTTGAACCGGACTATGAGGTCATCGTCGAGTGGGATGCGGTCGGCGCGATCGTGGAGGCCATGGGCGGCGTTTATTTCGACGTGCCGATGAACATGAACTACGATGACATCTATCAGAACCTGCACATCCACCAGACGGAGGGCTACCGCAAGCTCAGCGGCGACGACGCGATGCAGGTGCTGCGCTACCGCCATGACAACACGGATCCCAAAACCGGCAAAATGCGCGGCTATCCCGACGGCGACCTTGGCCGCATCAGGACACAGCAGGCGCTGCTCAAGGCCATGATCGAGCAGCTGCTTCAGGTCAAGAATGTAACGAAGATCGGCGCGTTCGCCACGGCAGTGAAGGAGAATGTCACCTCTGACCTCACGTTTGAGGAAATGCTGTGGTTCGGTAAGCAGGCTGTCCTCGGCGGACTGAAGATCGACGACGTGAACTTCGTCACCATGCCGAACACAGCGAAATACGCCTACAGCCGCGTCTACAAAAACGCGCAGTCCTATGTTTTCCCGAACGCGCAGGATTTGCTGGATCTTGTAAACAATGAGCTCAGTCCGTTTGTGGAGAAGTTCACCATGAGTGATCTTGACATTATGTCGCTCAATTCGGACGGCTCGCTCTCCTCCTCCACCGGACGGCTGGAGGACGGCAAGGCGGCGGCCACGCCGCCGGTGCAGGTCGATCCCTACAGCGGGAAGATCACGCCGTGGCCGGGCAGTGAGACGACCGGCCCGAGCACGACAGAGCCGGACGGCGAGACGACGGACCCCGGCACGACAGAGCCGGGCGGCGAAACGACAGACCCCGGCACGACAGAGCCGGGCGGCGAAACGACAGACCCCGGCACGGCGGAGACAGAGGGCGGAGAAGAAGCTGCCTGAGTGCCGGACATACCATGAGAAGAGAACCAATTGAAAGGGGAACCCTGATATGATATCTGCAAAGGAACTGGCGCTGGCCGCGGCCAAGGCGCTCGACAGCAAGAAGGGCAGGGACATCAAGGTCATCGGCATCGACAAGATTACGACGCTGGCGGACTATTTTGTCATCTGCTCCGGTAGAAGCAACACACAGATCAACGCGCTGTGCGACGAGGTGGAAAAGGAGCTGGACAAGCTCGGCGAGACGCCGCTGCACCGCGAGGGCTATCGCGGCGGCACATGGGTGCTGCTTGACTACGGCTGCATTACGGTGCACGTTTTCAACGAAGAGGCCCGCGCGTTTTACAGCCTTGAACGCCTGTGGAGCGACGGCCACGAGCTGGATCTTTCCGACGTCCTGACGCCTGACGGAACGAAGTAAGCGCCATGACTTACGCGCTGGTGAGCCGTTACCGCGGCGAGTTGATGGGACTGGCGATGCTCTGGGTGATGCTTTTCCATGCCGCGGGTCTTGATATGGGCTCCGGCGCGTTGGAGCTGATCCGCGCGGCGGGCTTCGGCGGCGTCGACATTTTCATCGTCCTTTCGGCGGTGGGCATGGTGATGTCGCTGGAGCGGCGGGAGCAGACCTACGGCGGGTTCCTCACGCGGCGGATGCGGCGCATCCTGCCGGCATATTTTGCGGTGATGCTGCCGTATACGGTATTTGTGATCCTCTATCGCGGCGCGCCGTGGACGGCGCTGCTGTGGAACAGTACGCTGCTCTATTATTGGGTGGACTGCGAGGGCGCGTTCAACTGGTATGTTGCCGGTATCATGTGCCTTTACGCGATCACCCCGCCGTGCCGGCGCTTCCTTCAGCGCTGCCGTTATCGGGAGCGCGCTGTGATGCTCGGTGTCGTGATCGGCGTTCTGCTCTGCCAGCTTCTGCTCCGCGAGGGTTACTGGCACTATCTGGATCTTTTTTACCGTCTGCCGGTATTCTTCCTCGGACTTATGCTTGGCTTTTACGTAAAAGAGAACAAGCCAATCGGCAGGCGGGGAGCGGCTCTCTGGGCGATGTTTCTGCTTATGGGAGTCTGCTATGGCGCACTCGTGCTGCGCAGCCGGCGCGAGGGAGGAGGACTCTACACGCCGCTGTGCCATGTGTTTTTGTTCACCACGATCCCACTGTGCCTGACCGCCTGTGTGCTCTTCGAGAAGCTGCCGCTCGGTGCGCTGCGCCGTGCCCTGCGCTTTATCGGCGGTCGGAGTCTGGAGATATATCTGCTCAACGTCAGCGTGTTCAGCGAACTTGCGCTGTGGGGGCGGATCCTTCCGTTTGACACGGCGAACCGTCTGAGCTATCTTGCTCTGTTCGCGCTCAATATTCTGCTTGGCTCGCTGCTGCATCATATGCTTGCGGCAGTTCCGGCGGGTAAAAATGGAATGTAATCTCAATGAAATTATAGAAGGAGAAGATCATGAAGTACGATTTTGAAGCCATTGAAAAGAAATGGCAGGGACGCTGGGAGGAATCCAAGCCATATGCTGCCGTCACCGGCGATCCGAGGCCGAAGTTCTATGGGCTCATTGAGTTCCCATATCCTTCCGCCGCCGGCCTGCACGTCGGCCACCCGCGCCCCTTTACGGCGATGGATATTATCTGCCGCAAGAAGCGCATGCAGGGCTACAATGTCCTCAACCCCATCGGCTTTGATGCCTTCGGCCTGCCGACGGAGAACTTTGCCATCAAGAACCACATCCACCCCTCCATCATCACCCAGCAGAACATCAAGAACTTCACTCGTCAGCTCAAGATGCTCGGCTACGGCTTTGACTGGGACCGTGTGGTGGACACCACCGACCCGAGCTATTATAAGTGGACGCAGTGGATCTTCCTTCAGCTTTTTAAGCACGACTTGGCCTACAAGACTACCATGCCCGTCAACTGGTGCACGAGCTGCAAGTGCGTGCTGGCGAACGAGGAGGTCGTTGAGGGCGTGTGCGAGCGCTGCGGCAGCGAGGTCATCCGCAAGGAGAAGAGCCAGTGGATGCTGCGCATCACGAAGTACGCCGACCGCCTGATCGACGATC
>JAXYYF010000132.1:0-11442 GCA_037419475.1 bacterium | reverse complement strand
CAAGGAACATCACGACCGCGAAGATGGGCAGACCCAGCCAGCGGTTGGTGACGATTTTATCGATCTTATCGGAAGCGGAGAGCTGACCGTGATTCTTTTTCTTGTAGCAGCCCTTGATGATCTGGGCGATGTACACATAGCGCTCGTTGGTGATGATGCTCTCGGCATCGTCGTCCAGCTCTTCCTCCGCCGCTTTGATGTCGGCCTCAATGTGCTGCATCGTCTCGGCCGGAATGGTCAGCTTTTCGAGCACCTTGTCGTCACGCTCGAAGATCTTGATGGCGTACCAGCGCTGCTGCTCTTCCGGCATGTTGTGGAGCACCGCTTCCTCAATATGCGCGATGGCGTGCTCAACAGGGCCGGAGAAGGTATGCATGGGAACGGTCTTGACGCCCTCGGCAGCCTTAACGGCGGCCTCGGCAGCCTCCATCACGCCGTCGCCCTTGAGCGCGGAGATCTCGATGATCTGGCATCCCAGCTCGCGAGAGAGCTCAGGAACGTTGATCTGGTCGCCGTTCTTGCGGACAACATCCATCATGTTGATGGCGATGACCACGGGGATGCCCAGCTCGGTGAGCTGCGTGGTGAGGTACAGATTGCGCTCGAGGTTCGTACCATCGATGATGTTCAGGATAGCGTCCGGACGCTCGGTGATGAGGTAGTTACGTGCGACAACCTCTTCCAGCGTATACGGGGACAGAGAGTAAATACCGGGAAGATCCATGATGATGACATCATCATGCTTCTTGAGCTTGCCTTCCTTCTTTTCCACGGTAACGCCCGGCCAGTTACCAACAAACTGGTTGGAGCCGGTGAGCGCATTGAACAGCGTCGTCTTACCGCAGTTGGGGTTGCCCGCAAGGGCAATTTTAATCTGCTTTTCCATGTAATGCTCCTTCCGGTTCAAGGGATTGAACCGATCTGCAAATAATTTTTATTTTCTTATTCCACTTCAATCATTTCGGTGTCGGCCTTGCGCAGGCTCAGCTCGTAGCCGCGGACGGTGACCTCCATCGGATCGCCCAGGGGAGCCACCTTGCGGACAAACACCTCGGTGCCCTTGGTGATGCCCATGTCCATGATGCGGCGCTTGACAGGGCCCTCGCCATGCAGCTTCACGACCTTGACGGTCTGTCCGATCTGGACTTCTCGCAGAGTTTTCATGTTCCTCTCTCCTTCTATTTCAAATTTTTGCAATCAAATCATGATCTTGCGCGCCATCTCTTCGCTGATGGCCACGCGGGATTCCTTGATCTTAACAATGATATTGCCTCCCATGGCCGCGACCACAGTGACAGTCCCGCCGGCTGTAAAGCCCAGATCCTCGAGATGTTTTTTCATCTCAGGGCTTCCGCCAACCTTGTGAATCAAATTCTCTTCGCCGATATTGGCAAGTGCAAGCGGCATCATAATATCCCTCCGTATCTCAACGGTTAGTCGACGCTAACCACTATGAAAAAAAGAGTGGCCAAATCACTTTGTCCCCACAACAGAATGCTGCAAAAGGTTAAGTTTCTTTAACCGTTGCGAAGTTTAGCATACCTAACCGTTTCTGTCAAGCCCCTTTTTCGGAAAATTTTTTCATGCTTGCATTTTTAGTTCAGGTGTGTTAATCTAATAGCAATTTTTATCAAAGGAGTCGTGCAAAGCGATGGAAATTTTACGTGCGTCGGAGGACTATCTTGAGTCCATGCTGATGATGAAGCAGCTTCACGGTTACATCCGCTCCATCGACGTGGCCGAGCACCTCGGCGTGACGAAGCCGAGCGTTACCTATGCCACGCGCCGGCTCAAGGAAAGCGGTCATATCACCATGGATAAGGACGGACTCATCACACTCACAGAGAGCGGCATGGCCGTCGCCTCGAAGATGCTCGACCGTCACAGAACGCTGACCGCCTTTCTCATTGACCTCGGCGTAGACGCCAAGACCGCAGAGGAGGACGCCTGCAAGATCGAGCACGACCTGAGCCAGCAGACCTATGAGGCGATTTGCGCACACGCCAAGCAGACCGCGAAGCAGCGTCAGGTGTAAGCAAATAAAACCGGAACTGACATAAATGTCAGTTCCGGTTTTATTTTGTTTCGCAGCCCGCCGCACGGATCGCGCCGAGCGCCAGTTCCAGTGTGGGATCCACGTTCGGATAATCAAGATGGTAGATCTCAAACGCGGGTGGCAGCTCTGTGCAGCCGAGGATCAGCACCTCCGCCCCGCGGGCAAGAAGGTGCTCGCAGGCCGCGCGGAAAGCCGACACGTCGTGCGCCAGATCTCCGGCCTTGACGCCGTTATAAATGACGTCCATCACCGCCGCCTGATCCGCCGCGGTGTCGGGCGTGAGCAGCTCGACGCCGCAGTGTTCAAAGGTCCGCTGATAGATGCCGATCTGCACCGTGCCGTCGGTCGCCAGCAGACCCGCGCACTTCACGCCGCGGGACTTGAGTGCATCGCGCGTAAGCGCGATCATGTGCAGCACAGGGATCGTCACCGCCTCGCTGACCTGCTCATAGTAATTGTGTGCCGTGTTGCAGGGCATGATGAGGAAGTCCGCCCCGATGCTTTCAAGGCGTTTTGCACTCTTTATCATCTCCGGCACGGGATCCTCTCCGCCGTGGAGCAGAGCCTCCGTCCGGTCCGGAATATTGGTGTTGGAATCGATGCACACGCGCGGATGCTCCTGATCTCTTCCGGCAACGGTGTGCAGCGTGATCTTCTGAAACAGGTCAGCAGTGGCCAGCGGCCCCATGCCGCCGAGAATGCCGATGGCTTTTTTGCTCATGCTTCATTTCCTCCTGCGATGTCAGCAGCCGTCCGTCTTTACCGGTCCAGCAGCTTCTGATCACGGTTCGGCAGCGCAGCAAGCTCATGGTCTCGGCGGATGATGCGCTTGAGCCCCTCGACTGCAACCTTGACAGAAGCGCTGGTGTCCTCGCTCATATCCTGATCGAGACCGGCCTTTTCACGCTCCTGATTCCATACGACATGAAAGCACGAGCCGCAGCGGCAGCCGAGCGCGTCGGCCACGACAAAGAGCGCGGCAGATTCCATCTCGCTCGCTTTGACGCCGAGGCGCTTCCACGTCTCCCACTTCTGGAGCAGCTCGTAGTACACAGGGCTTTTCTCCGGGCTGTGCTGGCCGTAGAAGCTGTCCTTACACTGCACAACGCCGGTATGCGTGCGGTAGCCGAGATCCTCGGAGGCCTGCCGCAGCGCAAGCGTTATATCAAAATCCGCTACAGCCGGGTACTCGAGTGGCGCGTATTCAAGCGAAGTATGCTCAAAGCGGATCGCGCCGGTGGCGACGACTATGTCGCCGGACTTCACGTTGATATCGATGCCGCCGCAGGTGCCGGTGCGGATGAAGGTGTCCGCGCCGAGCTGGTGGAGCTCCTCCATCGCAATGGAAGCGCTGGGGCCGCCGATGCCCGTCGAACAGACGCTGACCTTTTCACCGAGCAGCGTTCCGGTATAGGTGGTGTACTCGCGGTTCTGCGCGACCTTGACCGGATCATCAAACAGCGCCGCGATGGATGGGCAGCGGCCGGGGTCGCCGGGCAGGATCACATAGCGGCCGACCTCGCCACGGGCGCATTGGATATGATATAGACGTTCCAGTTCATGCATGGATGTCACCTCTTTGATAGAATGCTCACAGTATAGCAGATTTTTTTCTTCCGCGCAAGGGCACAGGGCACGGCGACCCGCCCTCTGTTGTCCAGTGCTTCGGATTGGTATCATCCGGAGCAAGACCAGCCAAAACGTCCTCATAGTGTGCTGCCTTGTCATCCATATACTTTGCAGCGGCTTTTGCTTCCTCCACCCGCTTAATAGCTTTCTCTCGCTGCTTGAGGATAATGGCATATCTTGCCCGCAGATTTTCCTCGGATTCTTCCGCAAGGCACAGCCGGCAATACTCCTGAATATCCTCAATGGAGGCTCCGCAGCCCTATGTCCGTATAGAAGCGCAGGGTATGCTCCGTGACATCGAACATCTCTGCCATCTGCTTGATGGTATAATGCATAGCTGTACCTCAAACTTTCCCTTGACTTCATGTTACTCGAACTTGTTACGCGGAAGCCTACGGCAACGAAAAGGAAGTGGGCAATGGGATCAGGCAGAGCGGCATTGACCGAAAGGAGCTGTTCCTTGTTACCAAGGTGAACTTCAAATCCTATAAAAATGCCGAACAATCGGTTATGCAGTCGCTTGAAAATCCGCAAACCGGCTATCTTGACCTGATGCTCCTGCACTGGCCGTTTGCAAACTACTATGCGGCGTGGCGCACTCTGGAGAAGCTGTATGCCGATGGGAAAGTCCGCGCCATCGGCGTTTCCAACTTTGAGCCCGACCGGCTTGTTGACCTGATCGCCTACAACAAGGTCATTCCGGCGGTGAATCAAATCGAAACAAGCCTCTACTGCCAGTGCGGCGCCGAGCGCGGTTGGATGGATAAAAACAGGTAACTCACACGGCCTACGCTCCGCTGGGTCAGGGCAGCCGGAATGAGATGTTTACTGAGCCTGCGGTGCTTGCACTGGCGGAGAAATACAACAAGATCCCTGCACAGGTATTGCTTCGATTCCTGACGCAAAAGGGCATTGCTGTGATTCCCAGAAGCACCAAGCCGGAACATATCCGGGAGAATTTCGCTTTGTTCGACTTCACGCTGACCAGTGAGGAAATGGAACAGCTTCCCGCACCGGATCGGAAAGACCCCCTCATCGGCAAGCCCGAGACGCCGGAATTGGTAGAGCTTTCGCTGACATGGTAAGCGTCAAAGAACGTACCTCTTGTTCGGTGCAGATGGCAGCGCCCCTTTGACCAGCGCTTCGGTGATGCTGATGCCGCCCGTTCTCGTGACAAAGCAGTCCGCTGCGTCCATGTAGAAGCTGATCTGATCGGTAAAGCCGATGGTGAAAGCGCCTTTATCGCTCATAAGCAGTTCCGCCACATTGGTAACCTCATCCGCCGTGCCGGGGCGGCCCGCAGGGCATTTGGCAAACATATTTTTATAGAAGTCACCGCGGGAGCCGTTGAACTCGTCCAGCGCCAGCGGCGTGACGATAATGCCGGGAGCAATGTCGCTGAGCCGTGCGCCCTGCTTGCCCCACTCCACCGCCCGAGCCATGACCCGCTTCTCGTTGCAGTGCTTCGCCAGTTGGTATGCGTGGAGGGTATCACGGATGTTCTCCGGCTGCGAAAAATCGATGGAAAGCAGCTCCTCCGTGGGCTCCACATCAAAGCCAGCTTCGTTCATGGTCTTGGCGATGGCCTGAGCGTTTTCAATTTTCTTGTCACCTACAACGATTTTCATGCCTGCGCCCAAGCCCCAATTTTATCCTCTGGCGTTTCCAAATGGCCGCCGCCATTGGAATCGAACTTTATCTGCATATCGCTCACAAATTCCGCACCGGGGCAGGCCCCTTTCATATCGCGGATAACATGACCGGGCCAGCCGCCGTTGGAACGGTGGCGCTGCCGCTTCTCAACAAGCTGTCTGCGTCCCAGATCTGCCAAGGCGCTGGATCGTCCGGGGCGAGATGCCCAATTCACGAGCAACGGTCTTGATCCCCGGTATCATGGTTCACGGCTTGGATGGGCAAACTCTCCCTCCTGCATGGTATCACGATTGAGAGTTGAAAAGGGATCTCAGATGAGGGTGCTCACCGCCGCACTCCAATCTATAATTTGAAGAAGCGGACGCTGGTTCAGGATAAGGGTGCGCTGAAATGTGCCAGAGCAAATGGTTGTTCCGTTGAAGAATGAAAGAAAGACACTCCCTGCCGATTAAGACAAGGAGTGTCTTTTGGTTTGGACGAAGACCGTACCCCCACGCTATGCAGGGTTCGGATATGCGTCCAATGGTGGAGGCGGCGGGAGTCGAACCCGCGTCCGAAAGCGCTTTAACAGGACCTTCTCCGGGCGCAGTCAGGTTTCAACATTCCCTCCCCGCAAAGACACCTGACAGACTTTGCGGTTTGGTAGAGTCATGATGCGTGGGCAGGTCAACTCTTTCGCGCCTCACGGACGCCGCGTTCACGACGCCTTCCCCGGCCCGCGGCCGCTCCGGTTCAGACGGCTGCCTTAATTAGGCAGCGACAGCAACAGTGTTGTTGTTCTTTAATTTATAAGTTGCCCGTTTTATGGAGGCCAGGCGCCTCCGCCCGCTTATCCTGCCTCCACACCCCCGTCGAAACCGGTACGCCCCCGTATGAGCGGCGCGTCGGACGCGCCGCGAATAGGATATCGGTCTTTGGCGCTGCGAAAGCAGATGAAAAATCTTTAGTGCTTGTTGGGCTCGGGATACTCCACACCGTTTGTGTCCACACGGATGGACTTGATGGTCTGTGGCTTTTTCGGCTTATCCGTGAACATGTCGCGGTTGACGCGAGAAATATCGACCGCCGCCTGCGCGTTGTCTGTGATCTTGCCGAAAGCAGCGTACTGCCCATCCAGATGCGGCGCATCCGCGACCATGATGAAAAACTGGCTGCCGGCGCTGTTGGGCGCCATCGTGCGCGCCATGGAGAGAACGCCGAGTGTGTGCTTGAGGTCGTTCTTAAAACCGTTGGCGCTGAACTCGCCGTCGATCTCATAGCCCGGACCGCCCATGCCGGTGCCATCGGGGCAGCCGCCCTGAATCATGAAGCCGGGGATCACGCGGTGGAAAATGAGGCCGTCATAAAAGCCGGAATTTGCCAGAGAAATAAAGTTGTTGACGGTGTTGGGCGCCAGCTCGGGATAGAGCTCGCCAGTCATCACAGCGCCGCTTTCCATCTCAATGGTCACAACAGGATTAGACATATCTTTTTCTCCTTATCTTGCGCCGCAGAACACGGCACAGTCGATTTTCTTTATTTTACAAGCAGGCCGACGCCGTGCTCGCTGAGATACTGCAATAAAATGATGCTGTTTTCCTGATTATCCTCAAATCGAGCCAGCGTTCTGCCGTCATGCCCGACGAGCCTGCGGCCGTTTGCGCCGACGGTCATACCAGCAATGTCTGTTGTGCGGAACGCGCGGGCTTTGCCGAACGTCGGCAGATAACTCAGAGTGCTTCCCTCGACCACCAGCTTGCGCCGGACATGGAAGATCAGGAACACACCGAACGCCACAAAAACGAGCGAGAAAGCGGAAAAGCCCACCGTCTCAGCCAGCGACCAGCTCTCCGGCTCATCAAGGGAACTGCCAAACACACCTGCAAAAAGTACGAGGAAGCCGAGCGTACACATCATGCCGAAAAGACGCACGATCACTTTGATCCACGTCTTATCCCGCACGGTGAAGCTCTGCGGCGCAGAAAATCCCGCCGCCGCATTCGCCTGCGCCGCCTGTGCGGCCGGCGTGGTATACGCAGTCTGTTCGGCCTGCGTCGCGCGTTCAGGCTCAGTATAAGCCAGCACCCTTTGCTTGACGCACACCGCACCCAGCACACCGATGGCCATGCCCATGAGCATGTTCGGCGCCATGATGCCCCAGTTTTCCGGCATCGTAATGGAGCCCCACGCCAGTTCCGCCACGGAGATGCCGTACCATGCGGCATCCGCCTGCCACTCGGGGTCGGTGCAGAGCACATACATCCACGAGGCGAGCTCCGCGATGAACAGCGCCAGGATCGAGCTGACGATCACTGTCACCATTGCAAAGCGTGTGGAACGGCGGCCCTTGAACAGACGATAGCCGTAACAGGCGGCAACTCCCACAAGGAAGCCGAGCCAGCCGACAAAGAAGCTTGCAAAGGTGCTTGCCAGAAACCACGGCACCGTGCCGACAAACGCGCCGAGCAACGCGCCGAGAACGCCTGAGACGGCGCTGCCGCGCGGCTCCTCAGCCTCGCAGACCGCTGCGGTCTGCGGCTGTGTGGCCGCTGAAACAAAACTTTCCGGATCAAAGCTGTATTTTTCTCTCTGTTCGTCCATAACACTCTCTTGTCTCAGCGGTATTTTTTCATCGTGCGGTCGATCTCGCGCTTCGTGTCGCGCCGGGCGGCATCTTCACGCTTATCGTAGTTCTTTTTACCCTTGCACACACCCAGCTCGACCTTCACACGCGCATCCTTAAAGTAAACGCTGAGGGGAATGAGCGCATAGCCGTCCTGCTTGACGAGCGCGTAGAGCTTGTTGATCTCCCGCTTATGGAGCAGCAACCGCTTGGGCCGGTCTGGATCGTGGTTGAAGATGTTTCCCTTGTCATAAGGCGAGATATGCATGGAATAGACCATCGCCTCGCCGTTTTTTACAACGCAGTAGCTGTCCTTGAGGTTGAGCGTACCGGCACGAATGGATTTGACCTCCGTGCCCTTCAGTTCAATACCGGCCTCCAGACGGTCCTCCACAAAGTAATCGTGGTGAGCCTTGCGGTTCTGCGCCGCGATCTTGATGCCCTTTTTTTCCACGACGCACACGCTCCCTTCCCGACTGATGTGAGACAGTATACCACGCTTTTCCACCGCTTACAAGGGGTGTAACAAAAACGTAATGATGGACGCAAATAACTGTGGAAATCCGCCGCGCTCTATGCTATACTTATCCTGATTAAGTATGCAATCGAAAGAAGGCGAAGAGATGAAGCTTTATGAAGAATTTGTCAGCCGTGAAAACGTGTTTCACGGCCGTATCCTTGATCTGCACGTGGACACCGTGCGCCTGCCGAATGGCCGCCTGACCACGCGCGAGGTCGTGGATCATCCCGGCGGCGTGGCGATCGTCGCCATCGATGAAAACGACAATGTACTCACCGTGAAGCAGTACCGCTATGCGTTCAAAACCGTGCTTGAGGAGATCCCCGCCGGCAAGCTCGAGCGCGGAGAGGAGCCCCGCGCCGCCGCGCTGCGCGAGCTCTCCGAGGAGACGGGCGCAAGCTGCGAAACGCTCACCCCGCTCGGGGAAATCTATGCCTCACCAGGCGGCTTCGGTGAGGTGCTGCATCTTTACATGGCAAGCGGTCTGACCTTCGGTTCCCAGCATCCGGACGAGGACGAGTTCATCACCTTTGAGCGCGTTCCCTTCGGTGAACTGCTGCGCCGCTGCCTGTCCGGCGAGATCCGCGACGGCAAGACGGTCGCGGGCGTGCTGAAGGTCTACGCACTGCGGACGCTGCGCGGGGAGGAATGAAATGGAACAGAAGAAAACCGTTTTGATCGTGGAGGACGAGAAAAACATCGTGGACATCGTCCGCTTCAACCTTCAGCGCGAGGGCTACGATACGCTGGAGGCCTATGACGGCGCGGCGGGTCTCGCGCTCGCGCGTGAAACGCATCCCGATCTGATCCTTCTCGATGTGATGATGCCGAAAATGATGGGCTTCGACGTCTGCCGCGTCCTGCGGGACGAAGGCGACAACGTACCCATCATCATTCTCACCGCGCGCGAGGAGGAGGAAGATAAGATCCTCGGCCTCGAGATCGGTGCGGACGACTACATCACCAAGCCCTTTTCCGTGCGTGAGCTAATGGCGCGCGTGAAGGCCAACATCCGCCGCACCGCGATGACCTCCGCCCCTGCGGAGAGCGCCATGAGCGCCGGCGGCGAGCTGACCATCAACACCGACAGCCTTCAGGTCTTTAAGGGCGGCAGACCCATCGAGCTCACGCAGCGCGAATACGAGCTGCTCACTTTCCTCGCCAGCCACCCGAACAAGGTTTTCTCCCGTGTGGATCTGATGGAACAGGTGTGGAACTATGGCTATGTCGGCGACGATGTGCGCACTGTGGACGTTACCGTCCGCCGCTTGCGCGAGAAAATCGAGGATGATCCCGCCTCGCCGCGCTATATTCTCACACGCCGCGGCACCGGCTACTATTATTCAACGCTCTGATCCCCGCGTTCCGCGAAAGGAGGTTCCGCTGTGTTCCGCTCGCTGCATATGAAGCTGGTGCTCATCATGCTGCTGCTCATCACTTCGCTTATGGCCGTGGTGGGCGCGTTTCTGATGACCAGCGTGACCAACTTCTATATTGACGATTTCTACTCGCAGATGGCCGCGGCCTTTGGCGAGAGCAACGCCGACTTCGTCAACTCCCTGCGCGCCGAGGCGCGGCAGGACGACGGCGTAACGCAGCTCCAGTCGATGCTGGAGGCCTATTCCGGTATGCTCGGCATCGATTCGCGCAACCGCAATTACTATATTCTTGACGGCACGACCGGCGAATTTCTTGCCGGCAGCGACGAGCCGGGCGGCGCAAATCTGGAGCAGACGGCCAATCTGCTCACCGCGCGCAACGGCTCTGTCGGCGACGAGAGCGACATTGCCGCCAATTACATGGATGTGGCCATTCCCATCTCCGGCGGGGAGAACAGCTACATCATCTATATCCTCGACAACCGCAACACCGTCTCAAGCCTGAACGGCGAGTTGCTGCTCATCATCCTTCAGGCGCTGCTTATCGGCCTGCTCATCTCCGTGCTTTTAAGCTTCCTTCTGAGCAAGACGATGATCAACCCCATCGAAAAGCTGACCGAGGGCGCCGAGCGCGTGGCCAGCGGTGACTTCAGCGAAAAGCTGGAGGTCGACTCGACCGACGAGATCGGCATTCTCACCACCACGTTCAACGACATGGCAAGCGTGCTCCACTCCACATTGGAAGCGGTGGAGAATGAGCGCAACAAGCTCGACACGCTCTTTCTGCACATGACCGACGGCGTGGTCGCCTACGACGGCAGCGGCACACTCATTCACTGCAACCCCGCCGCCAGCGAGCTGCTCGGCCGCAGCGCGGACGAGTGCGTCTACGCCGAGCTTTTTGAGCCGCTGTGCCCCTTTGAAAAGGTGATGTCCATGCAGCACAGCGACTCCGCCTCCGCCGAGTTGACTGTCGGTGAGCGGACGGTGGAGCTCTACTTCGCGCCCTTTTCCGACGAGGAGCGCGGCGGCGTGCTCGTGGTGCTCCACGACGTCACGCAGCAGCGCAAGGCCGAGGACCGGCGGCGCGAGTTCGTGGCCAATGTTTCGCACGAACTGCGCACGCCGCTGACCAACGTTCGCTCCTACGCCGAAACCATCCGTGACGCGGGTGACGAGCTGCCGCGCGAGCTGGAAAACAATTTCCTCGATATCGTCATCAATGAATCTGACCGCATGACACATATCGTACAGGATCTTCTCACGCTCTCCCGCCTTGACAGCGGACGAAGCGAGATGAGCATGGCGCGCTTTGATTTCGGCGCGGCCATCGACTCGGTGCTTCGCTCCATCGAGCTGGAGGCGCGCCGTCACGGTCATGAGCTCACGCACGATTATCACGATCTTCCCATGATCATGGGCGACCGCGGACGCATTGAGCAGGTCATGCTCAATGTGCTCGGCAACGCCGTGAAATACACGCCCGACGGCGGCCATATCCGTGTTACCGCAGGAACTGAGGGCGAAAAGGTTTGGATGGAGGTCGCCGACGACGGCATCGGCATCCCGAAGGCTGACCGCAGCCGCATCTTCGAGCGCTTCT
>JAXYYF010000131.1:0-11533 GCA_037419475.1 bacterium | reverse complement strand
AGGGTCTGCAAAACCCTCATTCCCCAGTTCAAATCTGGGTGTCACCTCCATAATGAATGAAGCCCGCTTTTCGAACATTTTTATCGAAAAGCGGGCTTCTTCATGCCCACAAAGCCTTGAGAAGTCAAGGCTTTTTTCTTATCCCCTTCTTATGAGTGAAGGTGAAAACTCTCAAAATGTGAAACGAATATTTTTACGCAAAGTCGTTATTTGAACACAGTTTTACGATAAACTCGCCCAGTACGCCTCCTCAAATGCCTGTGGGGTCTTGTATTTTAAGGTCCGATGGGGACGCAGCTCATTATAGAATTGGACATATTGCGCCACGCTTTTGCGGTAGCTTTGCTCCGAGGTGTACTCCCTGCGGTACGCCTCCTCTTTTTTGAAGGAAGCAAAAAACGCTTCGGCGACCGCGTTGTCATGGGGCCGTGCTGTAGCGGAAAAGGACTGTTTCGCGCCGCATTTTTGCAGCAGTTCCGTAAGCGTGGCTGAGGTATACTGTGCGCCACGATCGCTGTGAAAGGTCAGCCCGATGGGATTGCCTCGTGCTTGATAGGCGTCCCGGAAGGTGCTTGTGACCAGATGAGTGCTTGCGTTGCGGGACACCCGATAGCCGATGACCCTGCGGGAGAAAAGGTCGAGGATCATACAAAAGTAGAGCCAGTAGTCGTTGATTTTGAAGTATGTAATATCGCTGACCCAGATTTGGTTGGGACGCTCCGCGGTGAACTGCTGCTCCAGTAGATTCTGTTTTTTGTACTGCTGACGCTTCTTGAATTGCTTTTTTGCGTCTGGGCGGATGCTGTGCAGATCAAGCTCTTGCATGATCGCCGCGATGCGTTTGGTGCTGACCCGGATGCCGCTTTCGGTCAGAGCGATGCGAATTTTTTCGGCGCCGAATCGCTGGGCACTGTCATCAAAAACCTGCTGTACCAGCCGCATAAGCCGCGCCTGCTCTTGATCGCGCTTGCTGCGGTCGGCTCGGCGGAAGATGTGGTTGTAGAAGGTTCCGCGGGCAACATCCAACGCTTCACAGAGCTCGTGGACACTATACGGGTTGTCTGGCTTTTGGTAGAGGCTTTCCAAGAAGACCAGCTTTTTCTGTAAGGGCACATTTGATATGTACCCAGTGAGCCGAATGATCTCCAGTTCATGCTCCAACTTTTCCAGCCGCCTTGAAAGGGTGTCGAACTCTTTTGGCGTGTAGGTACGATTTGCTGTTTTGATGGAACAGTATTCTCTTCTCCAGTCGTAGAGTGTGCTTTGCGCGATATGCAATTCCTGACTGAGCGATTGAATGGATTCTCCCTTTTGGTATCGCTTGATAATCTTGGTCTTGAATTCAGCGGGATATTCTTTTGGCATAGTCTCATCTCCTTTTAAGCAATAAGACTATTGTAAGCAGTTGCCCGCCGGAAAGGAAGCATCGCATGCTCCAATTGTTATTCGACGAAGAATCAAGTGATTCTTCTTGCGGAAGGCGGGAAATCTATTCTGATATGGCATGACAGAGCAAAAGTCTTGCAATCTCAAGGGTTGCAAGGCTTTTCCTATTCCCCTGCAAGTTCCTTTTTCCCCTATTTTTCCCCCCCTACGCGCTCGACAGTGGGGAAAATCGGCGCGCCGAAGGGCCGAAAAAGCCGCCGAGCGGGGCGTGTATATGTGCCCATACTTCGGCGGAAATTGCCAAGATTCTAACAATTAGCACGTCGACAGGAAGTAGTGCGGGGATTAGCCGTTGTACGCTCTCGGCGCGTTCTACACCACACAGAAGCGGCGCACGGTGCTTTCCTTGGTGAAAGCTGCGGCGACGTCCGGCAGAGCCTTGCGCAGCGCGCCGGTGTCAATGCGGGCGCTCGTGACGGCTTTCCATGTGATCTTATACGCACCGGCGCGGACTTCCTCGGTCTCGCTCATCGCAGCCTTGAGCGCGTCCCTGATGACCTTCGGCCTCCGCCGTGGCCTCGTCGATGAGGGCTTGCAGCTCCCGCAGCTCGCGGGCCTTGCTTTCCATTTCGTTGATGCTCATTGTGTGACCTCCTGAAAGATAAATTAAGACGGCACCGAGCACCGGCACCGTCTTGCTGTGTATTTAGTTTGCCTTTTCCAGAGAAGCGACACGCTCGGCCATCTGCCGCACCATGAGCTTGAGGAACTTCACCTCATCCTCCAAATCGTCTACACGGGAGCGAGGCACGAGCTTCTCCTGAATGTCCTTGATGCCGTCCGCCAAAAGGTTGAACTTCGGCGTGACGTCTGATTCAATCAAAACATTCATATAGCGCCGCGTGCGTTCTTCGGACGCATCAATCATTTTTTGAATCGCCTGTAAATCTTTTTCGTCAAGCATCTTTCTCTCCCCCTATGCCTTGCATTATACGGTGCCGGTATTCGGTTGTCAAGGTGCATCGCGGACTTTCCATCAAGCGGCCGGTGGCTCTGAGCGTTTCCAGCGGTGCGCCGGAGGGCGGTATTCAACGCTCGCTTATGGCAGAGGAAAGACACGTGGGAGCGTGTCTTTCTTCTATCTTCCCCCTATTCTTAACGCAATCATAACACCTTCTCATGCTATAATGAATAAAAATTATCGTTTTCTATGGAAAGGAGTTTTCGCCTTGTATCGCAGCAAACTTAACGAAAAGCTGAATGAATCGCTTGCCGCGGTGCTGCCTATCCTCATCATCGTGCTGATTTTGAGCTTCACCATCGCCCCGCTCCCGACGAGCGTGCTGATGGCGTTTCTCTTCGGCGCGGTGCTTCTGGTGGTGGGTACGATGTTCTTCTCGCTCGGCGCGGAGCTCGCCATGTCGCCGATGGGCGAGCGCGTGGGCGCATGCATCACGAAAACGCGCAAGGTCGGCGTCATGCTCGCGCTCGGCTTTCTGCTCGGCTTCCTCATCACCATTTCCGAGCCGGATCTTCAGGTGCTGGCCAATCAGGTGCAGGCCGTGCCGAACGCAGTGCTCATCATCACAGTGGCCGTCGGCGTGGGACTGTTTTTGTGCTTTGCCATGCTCCGCATGCTGCTCTCCATTCCCCTCAATACCATGCTGGTCGGCTTTTACATCGTGGTCTTTCTCCTCGCCATGTTCGTTCCGCGTGATTTTCTCGCCGTAGCGTTCGATTCCGGCGGCGTGACCACAGGCCCGATGACCGTTCCGTTCATCATGGCGCTCGGCGTCGGCGTTTCCGCCATTCGAAGCGATAAGCACAGCGCAAACGACAGCTTCGGTCTCGTCGCGCTCTGCTCCATCGGCCCGATCCTCGCAGTGCTGATCCTGAGCCTCATTTTTCATCCGGACGGCGGCAGCTACACCGCCGTCGTCATTCCCGAGATCGGCGACACCGCCGCGCTCTGGCAGCTTTTCTTCGTTGCCTTCCCTACATATTTTAAGGAGATTGCCGTCTCCCTTCTGCCGATCGCGGCGTTTTTCGGTGTGTTCAATTTCATTTCCCTGCACCTCGAGCGCAAGCAGCTCATCCGCATCGGCGTGGGCCTTGCCTATACCTACTTTGGTCTGGTCATTTTCCTCACCGGCGTGAATGTCGGCTTTATGCCCGCAGGCAGCTATCTCGGCAGCGTGATCGCAGGGTTGGACTACAACTGGATCATCATTCCCATCGGCATGCTCATCGGCTACTTTATCGTCATGGCCGAGCCCGCAGTCTATGTTCTCATGCGGCAGGTCGAGGAGCTGACCGACGGCGCGATCCCCGGCAGCGCCATGAAACACTCGCTCTCCATCGGCGTGGCCGTCTCCGTCGGCCTTGCGATGATCCGCGTGCTCACCGGTATTTCCATCTTCTATCTGCTTGTGCCGGGCTATGCCATCGCCATCGCGCTCTCGTTCTTCGTCCCAAAGCTCTTCACCGCCATCGCGTTCGACTCCGGCGGCGTGGCCTCCGGGCCGATGGCGACGACCTTCCTGCTTCCTTTCGCAATGGGCGCATGCTCGGCCGTCGGCGGCAATATCGTCACCGATGCGTTCGGCGTGGTCGCCATGGTCGCCATGACGCCGCTCATCACCATTCAAGGGTTGGGACTTCTCTACCGCCTGCGCACCAGACGCGGCGCGGCAGCGCCCGCGCCCATGGTCTCCGGCAGCGCCTTTGCACCGGATGATCTTGCCATCATCGATCTGTGAGGAGAGTGTGCCATGAGTGAATTATATCTGATGATCACCATCACCGAGCGCAGCAAGCTCACGACCTTTCTCTCGTTCTACCGCGAGCGGCAGGTGCCGGTGCAGTTCATCTCTCTGGCTCTCGGTACGGCAAGCAACGAGACGCTCAATTACCTTGGTCTGGAGCGCAGCGACAAATGTGTATTTGCCAGCTTTGTGACCGATGAAAAATGGGAGGAGCTGCGTCGCGGTCTGCGCCGCGAGCTTCAGATTGACGTTCCCGGCACGGGCATCGCGTTCATCGTCCCGCTCAGCTCCATCGGCGGACGGCGCGAGCTGCAATTCCTGACCGAGCATCAAAATTACCAGAAGGGGGAGGAATCCACCATGAAAGACACCAGACACGAGCTTCTGGTCGTCATTGCCAACCACGGCTACAGCGACCTCATCATGGACGCGGCCCGCGGCGCGGGCGCGGCAGGCGGCACGGTCATCCACGCCAAGGGCACCGGCATGGAGGGCGCGGAGAAATTCCTCGGCATTTCTCTCGCCGCCGAGAAAGAGATGATCTACATTGTCGTCCACCGTGACGCCCGCAACGACATCATGTCCGCCATCATGCGCAACGCTGGAATGGAGAGCAAGGCGAAGTCCATCTGCTTTACCCTTCCGGTCACGGCCACGGCGGGTCTGCGGCTGATCGAAGAGGAATAACGGCAAAGGCAGAAGCAGGCCGGAGAGCAAAAGCTCTCCGGCCTGCTTTTTATTCTCTGAGCAGCTTCATGCGTTCGCGGTAGTCGGGCAGGATGCTCTCCAGCAGGGCGTAAAAGCCCGGGCCGTGATCGTGATGCGCGATATGGCAGAGCTCATGCACCACCACAAGATCGATGGCCTCGTCGGGATACTGCATCAGCCGCCAGGAAAAGCAGAGGCTGTTCTTCCCGCTGCAGCTTCCAAACCGCGTTCTGGCGCCAGTGATCTTCACGCCGGACGGCGCCAGTCCGGTCACATGGCTCCAATACGCCACGCGTCGCGTCAGCTCCTCCTTCGCCCGCGCGAGGAGCGCTTCGCGCTCTTCCTCCGTCGGTTCGGGATGCGCGGCAAGGCGCTGCGTCAGCCGCGCGCGGGCGCGCGCGATCCACGTCTCGTGTGACGCAACGAACTCGTCAATTTTCCCGCGCCCGAGCTTCATCGGCGCATGGACGACAAGCGTGCCGTCCCGCTTCAACTCCATGGAAAGCGTCCGCCGCCGCGAGCGGATGAGCGTATAATCCGTCATACGCCGAGATAGGTGAAGCGGCGGAACGTCTTTCCATCGCGCTCCACGGTCTCGTTCCACATGGACGCGGGCCGCACCCACAGCCCGCGCTCGCCGTAGAGAGCGCGGTAAACGACCATCTCCTCCATTGTCTCGCTGTGCTTTGCAAGGCCGACGACCTCATATTCGCCGCCCTTGAAGTGGCGGTAGCGTCCGGGCTTAATCGTTTCCATCCTCGCCCTCCCTTTCATGGCGGCGGTAATAGCAATAGGAATAGAGCGTGGGGATGCCCGCCGTCAGCACCAGCAGCGCGAAGAAAAAGCCGGACGACCACGCGCCGAGCAGCGTGACAACAAGCGTCGCCAGCCCCGCAAGCACCCACAGAAAGCCCGCGACGCGGTGCGTGCGGCTCCAGTTCTCCTCGCTCGCAAGCGTCCAAGGCAGCTTGATGCCCATGGTGAGGTTCCGCCGTATCTTCGGCAGGTAGTTGCCGAGGATAAGGAACAGCAGCCCCACGAACACCGGCACCACGGTGCTGATGTGCATTTCATAGCCCAGCCCCGTGCCAAGCGTGAGCGCACTGCCAAGCAGCGACATCGCGGGACAGAACCACAGCAACACCGTCCGCAGCGCAGGATTCATATTCCTGTTCGTCCCGTGGCTCTCGGCGTAAAAGCAGATGAGATGCAGCGCCAAAATAAACAACGGCAGGCCGAACACCGTGGCGGCACGCGACGACCAGCCGTTTGCCGTTCCGTCAAAGCCCCAATGCGTCGCCATCGTTTCGGGCAGGCGCGGATAGAGCGCCACACCCGCAAGCAGCGGCAGCAGGCAGACCAGCGAGGTCAGCAGCAGTTCTTTTTTGTTTATCTTCATGATTCCTTCTCCCCCCTCAAATCCTGTAACCACAGCAGCACCTCCTCCAAAACGGAGGCGTTGAGGCTGTAATAGATGTAGTTTTTCTCGCGGCTTTCATAAATAAGTCCCGCCTTCTTGAGCTGCGAGAGGTGGTAGGAGACCGTCGCCGCCGTCATCTCGAAGCGGCCCGCGATGTCGCCCGCTGTCATGCGCCCGCCCTTGAGCAGATTCAAGATCTCGCGCCGCACCGGATCGCTCAGCGCCTTCATCGTCTCGCTCAGTCCCATCCTGTTCCCCTCCCGAATATTTAGAAGCTTCTCTAAATAGATGCTACCGCAATTCCATCGGATTGTCAACAGGTATTTAGAATTTTTTCTAAATATAAACTAAAAGAAACGGGAGCTGTCCACAGCTCCCATTTCTCAGCCTGTCAAAAAAGTCCTGCCGCGTTTCACGTCCACGGACGTGGAATGCGGTGGAAGCCGTTAATTCGCGCCGCCGGCGAGCAGATCGATGCCCATGGTGTAGCTCTCGAAGCCGTGGCCGCGGATCTGCGCGATGCAGACCGGCGCGGTGACGGAGAGGTGGCGGAACTCCTCGTCGCGCTTTTCAATGTCGGAGATATGTACCTCCACGACCGGAATGGTGATGGCCTTGATCGCGTCACGGATGGCGTAGCTGTAGTGCGCGTAAGCGCCGGGGTTGATGACGATGCCGTCAAACGTGCCGTCCGCCTCCTGAATGGCGTCAATGATCGCGCCCTCGTGGTTGGAGTGGAAGCACTCCACCGCCAGACCGCGGCTCTGCGCGTGGGCGTAAATGCGGGCGCAGAGCGCCGCATAGTCCTCGCGGCCGTAAATGTCCGGCTCGCGCTTACCCAGCAGGTTCATGTTCGCGCCGTTGATAACTAATATCTTCATATGCTCTCCCTCTCCCGCTCAATCCTTCTGCTCCGCAAGAAACGCGCGGTATTCCACACTCTTGCGGTAGTAAAGCTCACTATTTCCCAAGCACAGCGCGCGCTGCTGCTCGCTCAGGGGCTTGGCAACGACCGCGGGGCTGCCGACGATCAGGCTGCCCGCAGGTGCGTCCATCTTGCCCGTCACAAGAGCGCCGGCGGCGATCAGGCAGTCGTCTCCGATCCGCGCACCGTCAAGCACGATCGCGCCCATGCCGACGATCACGCGGTTTCCGATCGTCGCGCCGTGGACAATCGCGCTGTGTCCGACCGAAACATTGTCGCCGATGGTGCAGGGCTTGTCGCCGTGGATCACGGCGTTGTCCTGAATGTTGCAGTATTTCCCGATCTTCACCGGTGAGTGCTCGGCACGGCAGACGCTGTTGAACCAGAACGCCGTGCCCTCGCCGACCTCCACGTCGCCGCAGACCATGGCGCCGGGCATGACAAGGACCTTTTCATCCGTCTCAATGGGCTTGAAATTCATCTCTCTATCCTCTCTGTTTGCTACGCCCCTTACAGGGCGAAATTTCCGTTGGTAAACACCGGCAGCTCTCGCCCATCGTGCGTCATGCCGGTAATCGACAGGTCGGCCGTGCCGACCATAAAATCAACATGCGTGAGCGAGCGGTTGAGCCTATGGGCCTCCAACTCCTCGCGCGTCATGCTCTCGCCGCCGGAAATACATTCCGGATACGCCTCGCCGAAGGCGAGGTGGCAGGAGGCATTTTCGTCGTAGAGGGTGTTGTAAAACAGCAGTCCGCTATTACGGATTGGGCTGTCGTAGGGCACAAGCGCGACCTCGCCGAAATAGTGCGCGCCGTCGTCCACAGAAATAGCAGCGTTGAGAATATCCTCCCCGCGTGAGGCCTTTGCCTCGACAATGCGTCCCTCGCGGACGGTGAAGCAGATATTCTCGATGATGCTGCCGTTGTACACCAGCGGCAGCGCGGCGCAGACAATTCCGTTCACGCCGTTTCTGCGCGGCGCGGTGAAGATCTCTTCCGTCGGCATATTGGCGACGAACGGCTGCCCCTTCGGCGTCACGGAGTTGCCCGCCGCCCAGAGATGGTCCTCCGGCAGCTCGATCGTCAGATCTGTGCCGAGGGAGTTGGTATAGTGCAGGCTTTTAAAGTGCAGCTCGTTGAGCTTTTCCTTGCGCGAGGCCAGCAGCGCGATATGCTCGCGCCAGCGCTCCCCGGCCTTTCCGTCGCCGGTGACACGGACGGTAGCGAGGATCGCGTCCCAAAGGGCCTCCACTGCTTCACGCTCCGCGCGGCCGGGAAACACCTTCTTCGCCCACGCCGCGATCGGTGCGCCGGCCACGCACCACGGAAAGCCGTTGGCCATTTGCAGCCGGTCGAAGGTCTCCCGCTCGCCGGAGGACACACGCTGCGCCGCAACAAGCCGCTCGGGCCGGACGCCCGCAAGCGTCTCGGGATCCTCCGCATCAATGCGGAGATAGGCCACACCCTCCTCGGCATACTCGGTGAAGAACGCCTTGCGCCATGCGCGCGGCGCGGTGAACGCCGCGTCCTGCGCGCGCAGGAATTTTTCGCGCATCATATGGTCGTCAGTCCAGTTCATCACGACCTCACCGCAACCGGCGTCGTAAGCTGCCGACGCACACAGCCTTGCAAACGGCGCGCACTCGACCGGTGCGGAGAGAACGAGCGTCTGCCCCTTCTGCACATTCAGCCCGACCCCGATGAGAAGCCTTGCGTATTCACGCAGCCTTTCTTCCACGAAAGCACCCCCTGAAATCAAGAAAAAAGTGCGGTATCATAACCATGTCGGATATGATACCACACTTTTTCTGAAATGAAAAGGGGAATTTCGCCGTCTCAGATCCCCAGCAGAAGGGACGCAAAGCGGAAGTAGATCATCAGCGAGATCGCGTCCACAACGGTCGTAATGAACGGCGACGCCATCACCGCCGGGTCGAAGCCGATCTTTTTCGCCAGCAGCGGCAGCGTGCAGCCGACAATCTTCGCGGCGAACACCGTAACGACCATCGTCAGGCAGATGACCAGTGCAATGGGAAGCGTGATGGGATTGCCGAAGATCAGCTTGTCAACCAGCATCAGCTTGAGGAAGTTGGCGCAGGCGAGCACCGCGCCGCAGATGACCGCCACGCGGATCTCCTTCCAGATCACGCAGAAGATGTCGGAGAACTCGATCTCGTCGAGCGAAATGCCGCGGATGACCGTGACGCTTGCCTGTGAGCCGCAGTTTCCGCCGGTGTCCATCAGCATGGGGATATAGGCAGTCAGAATGGCGCAGGCACCGAGCGCATCCTCAAATTTTGCGATGATCTGGCCGGTGAAGGTCGCCGAGATCATCAGCAGCAGCAGCCACGGGATACGGGACTTGAATGTCTCGATCACGCTGGTCTTGAGGTAGGGCTTATCCGTCGGCAGCATAGCCGCCATCTTCTCGATATCCTCGGTGGCCTCGTCCTCCATGACGTCCATTGCGTCGTCGACGGTGATGATGCCGACCAGCCGGTCCTCCTTATCGACGACCGGAAGGGCGATGAAGTCGTATTTCGAGAAGGTCTGTGCGACTTCCTCCTTATCCTCCAGCGTGCCGACGGAGATGACATGCGTCTCCATGATGTCCTCAATGATATCGTCCTCGTCGGAGAGAAGGATCGTGCGCAGGGAAACGATGCCGAGCAGCTTACGGGAGGGATCGACCACATAGCAGACGTTGATCGTCTCCTTGTCCGTACCGGTGCGGCGGATGCGCTTGAGCGCATCCTCGACCGTCATATCCCGCTTGAGGTCGACGAACTCCGTCGTCATCAGCGCGCCGGCGGAATCCTCGGGGTATTTCAGGATCTCGTTGATGCTCTTGCGCGTGTCGGGATCGGCATGCTTCAAAATGCGCTTGACCACGCCTGCCGGCATCTCCTCAACGATATCGACCGCATCATCGAGGTAGAGTTCATCGAGCACCTCTTTGAGCTCCGTGTTGGAAAAGCCGCGGATGAGCATCTCCTGCACGTCAGGCTCAAGCTCAACGAACAGCTCCGCCGCCGGCTCCTTCGGAAGCAGGCGGAACAGCAGCGGCAGCATCTCCTCCGGCAGGTCGTCGAACAGATCGGCGATATCCGCCGGCTCCAGCTCCACCAGAAGATCACGCAGCGCCGCGTACTGCTTTCGGCGCGTCATCTCCTCTATTTTCTCCAGCAGTTCATCGCGGCGTTCCTCAAAATCGATCATACGCTGTTCCTCCTTTCCGTAAAATAATCCGCAAAGCGAAAAAATTCCCACAGTCCTTCGTCCGGTGACGGGGCTGCGGGAGCGAATTGACGGAAACCGCATACGGTTCCCCTACCGTTCAAGCTTTAGCATCATCAGGCGGTGAAACTGCATTAGATGACACCTTGTTTTTCGATGCCAACTGTTCAAACCCTCGCATCGTGTCTCCACGACTCTGCGGCAGCAGTCCATATCCTGATGGTAGCCTTACCTACCGGACCATTATTCTTTTAACTTCATTAGTTTATTCGTTTTTCTATATGCTGTCAAGCTCTTTTGGCATTTTTTCATGTCGTTTCCGCCCACGCAGCGATAAAAATCTTTTTCTTTTCTTTTTTTCTCCCTTGTGCTATGATGAAAAGTGATGATGGATAATTTTGCTCTTTGGCCGGGAGGTGACTGCATCGTGCTCGAACGCATCGAACACAACCGTTTTTTTCGCGGCGGCGTCATGCTCGTCCGCCGCTATTTTGACCACCGCGTTGGGCGCGACAGCGCGGCGCTGACCTACTACCTGCTCTTCGCCATTTTCCCTCTGCTGATCTTCGCGAGCAACCTCGTCGGTATTTTCGCCGTTGACATCGAGGGTTTCCTGCGTGAGTTGGAGTCGTTCATCCCCAAAGAGGTGCTGGAACTGGTCGTGCAGTATCTCGACTATATTTCCTATGCCTCGAGCCGGACGCTGCTGACTTTCAGCCTTGTCTTTTCCGTCTGGTTCCCGATGCGCGCGGCCAGCGCGCTGCTCGGCTCCGTGCGCAAGGCCTACGGCATGGACCGGCCGAAGAGGGCGCTGCTTTATCAGGGAAAGGTTTTCCTCTACACCATATGTCTGTTTTTGATGATCTTTCTCTCGCTGGTGCTGGTCACGGTCGGCCACCGCGTGCTGGACTTCTGCGCCGGCTTTTTTCATTTTGATGCCGTGCTCACTGACGGCTTTATCGAGCTTTGGTCGACTCTGCGCTTTGTGCTGCTGGGAATGATCATTTTTGTCGCGCTGGCCGTGCTCTATGCGCTGGCGCAGGAAACGCGCAGCGTTCACTACATCTGGCCCGGTGTGCTTCTCAGCCTG
>JAXYYF010000130.1:0-6332 GCA_037419475.1 bacterium | reverse complement strand
TGTTCATGATCGTCGGATCGAACTGCGAGAGCGTGTACACGCCCAGATTGGAGCAACGCGGCGCGCATGCACGGCAGGGTGCACGACAGGCACGATCTTGCGCTGATTGACCGGATGGCGCAGATTGCGCAGCTTGATGAACTTTTCGGCCACCTGCGGGAACAAGGCGAGGGAGAGCACATCCTCCTCGCTGCGGGCGAGGTCCTTGTACTGCTCGCGGTACTTTGGCAGCTCGGGCTCCAAAAGGTCAGCGGGACGGCAGGTGATGACATCCTCGGGCTTGATGCCTGCCTTGGCCCGAACCTCTTCATTGACCTTGCCGGGCAACTTGCCGTATTCGCCGCGCAGCATGGCGCGGGACTCTTTTGGGAAGGTCTTGTAGCGCTCGCCGAAGATAATGTTCATCACGGCCTGCGTGCCGACGATCTGGCTCGACGGAGTGACCAGCGGGGGATAGCCGAAGTCCTCGCGCACGCGGGGAATCTCGGCGAGCACGTCGTAATACTTATCCTCCTTGCCCGCCTGCTTGAGTTGGGAGAGAAGGTTGGAGAGCATGCCGCCGGGTACCTGATAGAGCAGCGTGTTGGTGTCGACGCCCAGAACCTTGGGATCGAGCGCGCCGGTAGACTTGAGCCGGTCGGCGACCTTGCGGAAATGAACGGCTGCGGTGCTCATCTTATCAAGGTCAAGACCGGTGTCGCGCACGGTGCCCTTGAGCGTGGCGACGAGGGACTCGGTCGCGGGCTGTGAGGTGCCGTTGGCGAGCGGGGAGAGTGCGGTATCGACGATGTCCACACCGGCCAGCGCAGCCATCAGATAAACCATGTCGCCGGTGCCGCTGGTGTTGTGGGTATGCAGATGGATGGGGAGCGAGGTATTTTCCTTCAGACGCTTGACGAGGGCGTAGGCGTCCATCGGCAGCAGCAGATTCGCCATGTCCTTGATGCACAGCGCGTCGGCGCCCATCTCCTCAAGCTCCTTGGCGAGCTTGACGAAGTAATCCTCGTTGTGAATGGGGGAAATGGTGTAGGAAAGTGTTGCCTCGATCTGACCGCCGTACTTCTTCGTAGACTTGATGGCCTGTTCAAGATTACGTACATCGTTGAGCGCATCGAAAATGCGGATGATGTCGATGCCGTTCTCAATGCTTCTGCCGCAAAACTCGTCCACCACGTCATCGGCATAGTGCTTATAGCCGAGGATATTCTGTCCGCGGAAGAGCATTTGAAGCTTGGTGTGCGGCAAATGCGCGCGCAGCTGGCGCAGACGTTCCCACGGATCCTCATTCAAAAAGCGCATGCAGCTGTCGAATGTTGCGCCGCCCCAGCATTCGAGAGAATAGTAACCGATCGAGTCGAGAACCTCACAGGCCGGAAGCATGTCCTCCAGCGTCATGCGGGTGGCAGCCTGCGACTGATGCGCGTCACGCAGAATGGTGTCCGTGATCAGCAAAGGCTTATTTGATAAAAATTCCATGGAAACAGAACATCCTTTCCTAAAATTATACATAGTTTAGCATACTGCCGCAGAATACGCAAGCGCATATTTTCCTGCAAAAAAAGCGCTTTTAACGAAAAAGAAAAGTGCTTTCCGCAGCTATGCCGCCATCGTATCCGAGCATTGATCCAAGGCTTGACTTTGACGGCAGAGCTGTGTTATACTAAAAAATTGAGGGTGTAGATGGCGCGAAAGCGTGGCAAGTCAACATCCTGACCGTTTGGTCTGGCTTGTCTTAAACACCGAGACTCAAGTATGGCTTCGTTGTACCTGTGTCTTGTTTTCGGGTGCGGCGGCGTACTCGATTTTTTTTGCCGTGTGGAGGATAGGTCATGGGATTTTTTGAACTGTTTTTGATCGGCGTCGGCCTTTCGATGGACGCATTTGCCGTGTCGGTGTGCAAGGGCCTTGCCATGCGGAAGATCAATAAGCGCGACTCGCTGCTGCTGGCGCTGTTTTTTGGCGGCTTTCAGGCTATTATGCCGCTCATGGGCTATCTGCTCGGCAGTCAGTTTGCCGAGCAGATCGAGCGCTGGGATCACTGGATCGCCTTCATTCTGCTTGCCTTTATCGGTATAAACATGGTCAAGGAGAGCCGGGAGGAGGAAAAGGAAGAAGCGGCGCACGGCGGAAACATCACCTACCGCGAGCTGTTTACTCTGGCGGTCGCCACGAGCATTGACGCGCTGGCGGTCGGCGTGACCTTCGCCTTTTTGCAGGTGCAGATCGTGCCGGCGATCACGCTTATCGGCTGCACGACCTTTGTGCTCACGTTGGTGGGCGTATGCGTGGGGAACCTGTTCGGCGCACGCTATAAAAACCGCGCGGAGCTCACCGGCGGCGTCATTTTGATCCTCATTGGATTGAAGATACTGCTCGAGCACATGGGAATACTGGGATAAAGAAAAGCGGCCGCTGCGCGGCCGCTTTTTTATGTGCGGATCGTTTTTTTCACTCGGTACTGCGTCAGCAGCCGTGCGATGGTCGAGACGAGCAGGATCGCGGCGGCCAGAGAGCCGGCGACGCCGGCGGTCTCAAGACCCTTTGCAAGCGCCGAGGGGACATCGCCGCTCAGGCCGATGCTCATGGTGTAGTAAATTCCGGCGCCGGGGAAGAGCGGTACGCTGGAAATGACCAGATACGAGGTGACTGGATACTTACGCCAGCGCGCCATGCTTTCCGAGTAGACGGCGGCGACGACGGCGGCAAAAAAGTTCATCCCATATACGCCGAGTCCCAGCTCACGGCAGACAAGATAGGCCATCCATGTAATGCTGCCGCCGAGCGCGCACAGGATCCAGCCCCAATCGTGAACATTGAAAAGGACGACAAAGCCCATACAGGCCACGCCGGTCATCAGCCCCTGTGCCCAGAGAGGATAGCTCTGCGCGGCGGCGGAAGCAGTCAGGCCGTAGAGCGACGCGGTGACGTGCCACGCTGCGGCCGTGCCCATGGCGATGGCCAGCGCGGTGAGCAGAACCTGCACGATGCGGTTGACGCCGGAATTGGTGTCGCCGTAGATGATGTCGCGCATGGAGTTTGTGATGTGAAGGCCGGGTACAAGGATCATCAAGGTACCGATGATGATGGCGTTGACGTTATCGACCAGATGAAATGCCGCGGCAAGGTAGGCGGGGACGGCCATGCAGAAGGCGGAGGCGATCGTGCTGAAGACGGGGTTGGTCTCAAACCGCGACATCCAGCGCGAGACGAAGCCGATGATAAGGCCCATCAGTCCTGCGAACAGGCCGTCGCGCAGCGAGCCGCCGAACACGGGACAGAAGCCTGCGGCGGCCAGAAAATTGCCGAGGTAGTAGATCGGCACCGAATAGCTGCGGCAGGAAGCGGCGGCGTCCTCCAGCCACTGCCTTGCCGTCGGCACGTCCGGCGTTTCGGCGCAGATGCGGCGGCTGAGTGCATTGAAGCGCTCCACGGCCTCCAGATCCGTACCGTGGAAGCCGACACGCTTCATCAGCATCAGGGGCTTTCCGTTGTCGGCCTCCAGACTGACCATGACGCAGTTCGGGATCGCAAACACCTGACACTCCACGCCGTATGCGTGGAGCACCCGCTGCATCGTCTCCTCTACGCGGAAGGTCTCCGCGCCGCTCGCGGCCAGCTTGTAGCCGATGCTCACGGCCAAATCGGTCAAAAGATAGTAGTCCATAGCTTGTCCTCTTATTATGATTCCTGAAAAGCGGGATTTATCTTACTGCGAATATGCCCCATTGTCAAGGCGGGCATACAAAAAAGAGGGCGCGCCCATGCACGCCCTCTTTGTGTATCTCTCAGCAGCCGCAGCCGTTGTTGCAGCCACAGCCATTGCCGCAGCCGTTGCCGCAGCCGCCCCCGCAGCCGCCGCAGCAGCACAGAAGGAGAAGGATGACAATGATGATCCAGCAGCAACTGCCGCCGCCAAAACAACCGTTATTACACATAGTAGCAACCTCCCATGAAGATCGAGCCGCCGCGCTGGCGGTCTCAATCCATAGTATGCTGCCCGCGCAAAAGGGTGTCAGGAAATACGGCCGGTCGTGACCATGGCCTGTGCTGTGCGGTAGTCGGCGGCGGAGAACACGCCCGCGCCGCTCAGACGGCGGTTGAGCTCCGTCCCATCATTCATGTGGGCGGAGAGTGCATAATAGGAAAGGTAGACCACATCGGCGCGCAGGAAGTCTGTATTCTTGAGGGAAGCGGTCTCACCGGCGGTCAGCACGCTGGCGGACTGTGCGCGCTCAAGTGCATCGGAAATGTCCGAGACGGCTGTTGAGCTGTAGCCCAACGCGCGCAGCATGAACTCCGTATACATGATGGCCGAGGCGTCCATATCGGAGCCGAAGAGCTCCCGGCCGTAGCGGTCGCGTCCGACACCGTTGCTGTAGCCCTTTTCGTAGGCGTAGGCGACATAGGGGGTGCACCAGTCCGGCACATCGACAAAGGGATGCTTTGCCGTGCACGTAAGTGCCGCATCCTCTTCGCCAAGCATGCGGATGAGCATAATGATGGCCTGCGAGCGCGTCGGCACACGGTCAAGGTCATTGCCGCCGCCGTAGGGGGTGTCTGTGCCGCGGAAGAGCGAGAGCAGACGGAGCGCAGCAGCCATGGCGTTGTAATCCGGCTGGCCGGAGAGCGTAAAGTGGTAGCTGCCGCAGTAGCTAATCACAGCGGTCTTGCCAGAGACGGTGAACAGAGCGGTCGTATCCTCGGCTGTCAGGTAACGGTGTCCGGATGTAAGCATGTCGCCGCTGGCAAGCTCTCTGCCGTCCGTCACGTCGATGACGGCGCCGGAGGAGAATCGGACAGTGATCCCGCCTGTGTAGGGAATCACCTGCAAGCCCATCGTGCCGGAGAGAATATCGCCCTGCTTGAGACTGGCTTCCGTCCATTTGGCGGCGTAGTCCGAGCCGGCGGATGCCTCGGCCCGCGCAACGGCGGAGGCCCATTCGGACTTTGCGGCATCAAGCGCGCCCTGTGCGGCCTGATCGGCTGCGGCGTTGATCTTTTCTTCGGCATTTTTGGCGAAGGTGTTATTGAGAAAGCTCAGCGAGATCAGCGGATCGCCTGCGTCTCCGCCGACGGCGAGCGCAAAGCAGACCGACAGCGAAACAGCCAGTGCGAGACTGATGAGCAACATGTTTTTTTTCATAAGGGGTCTCCTTTATCTGCGGGGAACTGCTTGGTGATGCGGTAGCTCAATGTGAGCAGACTGTCGGCGAAGTGCACGTTTTCAAAAAAGACATTGCCGGTCAGCTCGACATTGGTGAAATTCCAGATGCCCTGTACGCCCAGCGCGATCAGACGGTCAGCGATCTCCTGCGCGACGGCTTTCGGCACAGTCAGCACTGCGACGGAGGGATGGTATGCGGTGAAGTAACCGTCCAGCTCGTCCATGCTGCGGACCAGAATGCCGTTGACTGTTGTGCCGATCACGGCGGGCGAGGTGTCAAAGGCCGTATCGAAGAGGAAGCCGCCCTGATCGAAGTCAAAGTTTTGCAGCAGCGCGTGACCGAGGTGGCCGGCGCCGATGACGATCAGCCGGTGCTTGTTGTCCACGCCGAGAATGTGGCCGATCTCCGCGCGCAGCTCCATGATATTATAGCCGTAGCCCTGCTGGCCAAATTCACCAAAGCAGCTCAGATCCTGACGGATCTGCGAGGCAGTGATCCCCATGCGTTCGCCGAGTGAATTGGAGGAGATGCGGACGATCCCCTTGGCGTGTAGCTCGTCCAGATAGCGGTAATAGCGAGGCAGCCGCCGAATCACGGCGTCTGAGATTTTTTCCTTTTTCATGGTGTTCACGTCTTTCCAACGATCCGATGTACGGAGGGTTAGACCTATTGTAAAATACCATGAAAAAGTTGTCAACTTTTTTAACAATCTTTTTCTGCCAAATTTTGCTTTACACATTCGTGAAAGTTTGCTATACTATTCTGCGTTAAAGAAAATACGCGCCCGTAGCTCAGTTGGATAGAGCGTTAGACTCCGACGTTTCAGGCGTCTCCAGTTGAGATATGGCGCAAAGCCTTGCCGCGCCTGCGTTTGCGGGAACGGCAGAGAAAAAATGCGTGGTCGTTGACTACTATTTGACTACTACCGCGGAAACCCACAACCCAATATGTGCCCGTAGCTCAGTTGGATAGAGCGTCAGACTCCGACGTTTCAGGCGTCTCCAGTTGAGATATGGCGCAAAGCCTTGCCGCACCTGCGTTTGCGGGAACGGCAGAGAAAAAATGGGTGGTCGTTGACTACTATTTGACTACTACCGCGGAAACCCACAACCCAATATGTGCCCGTAGCTCAGTTGGATAGAGCGTCAGACTCCGACGTTTCAGGCG
>JAXYYF010000129.1:0-25567 GCA_037419475.1 bacterium | reverse complement strand
GAACTTTGCTATTGCGTTTACTCTTACAAACTTGCATTTACTTTTGCAAGTGAGCAAATTATTCTGAAAGCCACACATTTTCTGCTCACATGCCCTCTGTCGGCCAGATTTCCATGCCTCTGAGTGTCTGCACCGTCTCCGTCAGGTCGTCCGTGACCGTAATATACAGGCTGCGGCTGTTGGTCCGCTCTTCGTTCGGATCAATGTACCACAGCTCCAGATTGGCATAGCTTCCGTTCCCATCCCACCGTTCCCGGAAGATCGAAGCATTGGACGCATGACCCGCCAGCCGGTCGCGGTCAAGTGCGTTGACGATCTGCTGCACCTGCGCCGCCGTCAGGTCGCCCTCGTAGGTGTATAGATCCTTCGACGCGATATCATCAGACGCCGTATCATCATATTGATATTCCGTCCAAACCTGACAATATCCGCCTGTATAGTGGTAACGGACGGCCTCGCCGTAACCCGCGTTGCTGAACACGCGTTTATATGTTGCCTCGGGGCAGTTGATAAGAGCCGTGAGCGTCTGGGCGACGGAGCCGGCCTCGTCCAGCTCGGAGAGATAGGCCGTGCCGTCGTCATAGGTACGGCGCACGACGCGCCCATCGGTGAGGGTGTAGGAAATGGTGAGATAGAGATAGGCTGTGCCGTCGCCGGTCTCGCTGTCATCGTCCGCCCTCTCGTGGAGTGTGCGGTCTTTATCCGCGATCAGCGCGTAATGCGCGGCGCGGACGAACTCGATGCTCTCCGGCTGCGCCACATTTCCGTAGAAGGACTCGCCGGGAACAGACATCTCAACACGGACGGACTGGATCTCATCCGTGGCGGGAACATAGCCCTCATAGCCCGTGAGGTCGAGCGACATGCCGAAGCCGAAGCACACCAACACCACGGAGAACACCAGTGCGCCCGCGCGGCCGGAACGCCAGACGCGGAAGCGTTTTTTGAGCAGCATCTCCGCCGCGAAATAGCCCAGCAGTCCCGCGAAGAGCATGCAGGCGATAGTGCCCGCGAGGGAGTAGTCGCCCCGGGCAAGGTTCACACCAAAGAGCAGCATGTAGATCAGCTGGCCGAGGGAGAATGCCGTGCACAGCGCCACGCCGTACTTGAAGATCGGCCGCGCCCATGTAACCGCCACGATCGAGCCGCTCGCCTCGCTCGCACGGCGGCGGTAGACCAGCAGTCCGAGCACAGCAAGCACCACACCGACGGCAGCGTAGATACCAAGCACCAAAAGCCCGCTCATTTCGGCCGATTCCACTTCGGAAATGAGATTGCCGTAGCTGTCATATTCGCGTGAATATCCGCTCACACATACGGACGTAGCCATCTTGAAGACAGGTGAGAAGATATCGAGCGGATACTCGCCGGAATAACCGCCGTAGCCGTAGAGGAAATTGCCCGCAAAGCTTTGCACCAGGAACTCCATCCCCACGACAAGGACATTCAGGATCCCATAAAACACTGGGGCGGCAAGGATCTGGCCGGTGAACATCATGCAGACAACACCAAAGGAATAGAAGAACATAACGGTGAACACAGCGGCCAGCAGCGCCCTGCCAAGCGCAGCCGGATCGAACCGGTCAAAGCACAGCGTCGTAACACCGGCGGCGGCAAAGGTCAGCACAAGCGTGGAGAGCATGTATGTCAGTCCGGCAAGATATCCGGTGATGTAAAGCGTCTCGCGCCGTGCCGGCATGGCGTGAAAGCCCTGCGTGGAGCGGGGATTCGTGAGGTAGGCAAACATGGTCATGGCGAAGAAGATGCCGAAAATGCACGCCATGGCGATCCCGCCGTAGGCACCCGCGCGGAGGATGTATTCCGAAACATCCTGTACCGTGCTGTTGCCGAGGATGCGGCGGTCGGCCAGTTCGTTGAGCAGCGGCAGAGGCAGGATCATGAACCAGACAAGAGTGTAGCCGAACCACAGCGGCCACGCGCGCCGCAGACTGCCGCGGAACAAAGACGCATTAAAGTACGATGTCACGGACTGCATAGTCGGCACCTCCCAGTTCATAAATAAAGATCTCCTCAAGCGTCAGCGGCACAGCCTCCATATAGACCGGATCAAAGGCGCTCAGGCGCTCGGTGATCTGCTGCGTGCTGCCGCGGAAAATAATGGTAAACACACGTCCAAGATGGCTCTCATGGAGCATCGTCAGCTCCGGCGGGAGTGCCGGCGCGCTCTCGGAACGAAAGACCACCTGCATCTTGACGGTGTTTTCCTGCAGATCGGAAAGGCTGCGCTCGAGCAGCACCCTGCCCTGATTCATAATGCCGACGTGGTCGCACACGTCCTCCAGCTCGCGCAGGTTGTGGCTGGAGACGAGCACCGTCGTGCCCCGCTCAGCCACGTCCTGCATGATAAGGCTCCACACCTGACGGCGCATCACCGGATCAAGGCCGTCCACCGGCTCGTCGAGCACCAGATAATCCGGCATGCAGCACATGGTCAGCCAGAACGCCGCCTGCTTCTGCATGCCCTTGGACAGGCGGCGGATCAGCTGCCTGTCATCAAGGGAGAAAATGCCGCGCAGCTTTTCATAACGCTCCATATTGAACTGCGGATAAAATCCACGGTAAAACTTCATCATATCGCGGATGCTCGACTGCATGAAATAATGCCAGTCGTCCGGAATGGACGCGATGCGGCATTTGACCTCCGGCACTTCCCACACCGGCGCGCCGTCCACCGTCACCGTACCGGAGTCCTGCCGGTACACGCCCATCAGGTGGCGCAGAAGTGTGGACTTGCCCGCGCCATTCGGGCCGACAAGGCCATAGATCGCGCCTTTCGGCACGGTCACATTCGCGCCCGAAAGCGCGGCAAAGCCGTCAAAGGTCTTCACAAGATCCCGAATTTCGATCATAGTATCTCACCCTCCCTGATGATCTGTTCCATCTCCTCACGCGTCATGCCGATCGCGTGGAGCTCACGCAGCGTTTCCCGCAGCGTCTCGGTCAGCGCAAGGCGGCGTGCGTCGTCCTGCGAGCGTTCGCCCCGCACGGCAAAGCTTCCCTTGCCCGGCACGGAGGCGGCGTAGCCCTCCGTCTCCAACTCACTGTAGGCGCGCTGAATGGTATTGGGATTGATGGCAAGCTGACTGGCCAGCGCACGCACCGAGGGAAGCTTCTCCCCATCGGCGATCGCACCCGAGACAATCAGCCGCCGCAGCCCATCGCGCACCTGCTCATAGATCGGGCGCGCATCGCGGTAATTCAAAGTGATCATAGTCCCACTCCTATCGGTTCATCAGGATCACAAGAGCGACAAGCAGAACAAAAAGGATCGCGCCGATGCCGGCGCACAGGATGCTGAAGGATATCATACGGCATCACCTCAACTGTATTAATCGTATTAGTACGGTTAGGATAGCATCTTACTCATGTCTTGTCAAGCCCTTGCCGAAAATTGTACATTCTTAACACATATATGTAATGATTTTGTTAAAATCTATGCATCATCCATAATCGTCATATTGCCTTAAATTTAATAATTTTAATCATATAATTTAATAAAAATGTAGAAAGTGGCTTCAATCGCTTGTATTCGACATTGCGATCTGATATTTTATAAGCATACCAGCCGCCCTTCCGGCGGTCGGTGGATGATGGCGGGGTACCTGCCGCGCCGGATCCGTATTTTTTTAGAGAGGGGAAAAGGTATGGTTGAATTCGATCTCATCTCCGTCAACAAAGCGATCAACAGCTTCGTCTGGGGGCCTGTCATGCTGGCTCTGCTGGTCGGCACAGGCATTTACCTGAGCATCCGCGTCGGCTTCATCCAGTTTTCAAAGGCCGGCTACTGGTGGAAAAACACCATTGGCCGGATCTTCAAGAAAAGCGAGGCGGGCGAGGGCGAGATCACGCCGATGCAGGCCGTTTCCACGGCGCTGGCCTCCACAGTCGGGACGGGCAACATCGCCGGCGTGACCGGTGCGATCATCCTCGGCGGCCCCGGCGCCGTGTTCTGGATGTGGGTCTCCGCCCTGTTCGGCATGGTCACGAAATTTTCCGAGGTGACACTGGCCGTCAAATACCGTGAGCGCAATGAAAAGGGCGACTGGTGCGGCGGCCCCATGTATTACATTAAAAACGGCCTCGGCCCGCGCTGGCGCTGGCTCGGCACCGTGTTTGCCGTCCTCGGCGCGATCGCCGCGTTCGGCATCGGCAACATCGCGCAGGTACACTCCATCGCCGACTCCGTCAAGTCCGTCGCCGTCGCGTTTAACGAGGACGCGATGAATAAGGAAATCCTCATCTGCCTTGTCACCGGCGTCCTGGTCGCCATCTTCGTGGCGCTCGTGCTGCTCGGCGGCGTCAAGCGCATCGGTCAGGTCACAGAAAAGCTTGTTCCCGGCATGGCCGCCATTTACATCGTCTGCGCGCTGGCCGTCGTGATTGTCAATGCAAAATACATCCCCGCCGTATTCGCTTCCATTTTTCAGGGTGCATTCAATCCCGCTGCTGTCACTGGCGGCGCGGCGGGCATCACCGTCAAGCTTGCCATGACCAAGGGCGTCGGCCGCGGCGTTTTCTCCAATGAGGCCGGTCTCGGCTCCGCGCCCATCGCGCATGCCGCCACCTCGGAGCGCAATCCGGTCAGGCAGGGTCTTTATGGCATCTTCGAGGTGTTCATGGACACCATCGTGATCTGTACGCTGACCTCGCTCGTCGTGCTCTGCTCCGGCGCGGCCGCGGGCAACTTCGGCAACGAGGCCGTGGCGGGTGTTCCCACCGCGGTCGCCGGCTTCGCCAGCGTATTCGGCGACAAAATCGGCTCTATCATTCTTGCCGTCGGCCTGCTGCTCTTCGCCACCTCCACCATCCTCGGCTGGGCGCTTTACGGCACGCGCTGCGCGGAATTTCTCTTCGGCAGCGGCATCATCCGTCCCTATCAGATCCTGTTCTGTCTTGTCGTCGTGGCCGGCGCTGTCGCCGACCTGACGCTTGTCTGGGACATCTCCGACACGCTCAACGGCCTCATGGCCATCCCGAACCTGATTGCCGTGCTGCTGCTCAGCCCTGCGGTCATCAAGCTCACGCGTGAGCACTTTGCCGCTGTCCGGTCCGGAAAGCTTTCATAAACAGGTACATTCCTTCAAGGCGGCGGGCCGAATGGCTCGCCGCCTTTTTCCCGTTTTCCACTGTACAGACAGAACATTTGTTTGAAAAAGCGCTTGTACTATATAAAAGCGCGTGGTAAAATACTATGTTGCAAAAATGTAGGAACAGGAGGGCGCACATGGCCATCCATGAGGGACACAGACAACGTAAAAAGGAACAGTTCCGCCAGCATGGGCTTAACGCCTTCGCCGACCATGAGATTCTGGAGCTTCTGCTCTACTATGCCATTCCGCGGCAGGACACCAATCCCATCGCGCATCGTCTGCTCGACCGCTTTGGCTCGCTTGAGGGCGTGTTCACAGCCTCCCTGTCCGAGCTCACACAGGTCGAAGGCGTCGGTGAGAGTGCGGCAACGCTGATCCGGCTTCTGCTCCCGCTCTGCCGCCGCGTGCGCACGAGCGGAACAAAGCACGAAATCATTCTCAACTCCCGCGAGAACGTCGGCGCGTATTTTATCGAGCTCTTTCTCGGCGAGAAGCAAGAGGTCTTTTACGAAGCCTGTCTGGACGCGAAGGGCAAGCTGCTCTCCTGCTTCCGTCTGGCCGAGGGCAGTGCGGACAATGTAAGCGTCAACATCCGTAAGGTGATCGAAAATGCGCTCAACGCCAATGCGAGCCATGTGATCCTTGCGCACAACCATCCAAGCGGCATCGCCCTGCCAAGCAGTGCCGACAACCAGACGACCTTGCAGATCAAGCGGGCGCTCGACGGCATCGGCGTGCGGCTGGTCGACCACATCATCATCGCGGACGGCGACTTTGTCTGCCTGCGCGACAATGGACTTTTTGATTGAGGAGACAGACGATGGAATTTAAGCTCCATGCGCCCTTTCAGCCTACCGGCGACCAGCCGGAGGCCATCGAGGCGCTCGCGCGCGGCGTGAAGCTCGGCATTGATGAACAGGTGCTGCTCGGCGTGACCGGATCGGGCAAGACGTTCACGATGGCGAGTGTGATCGAAAAGGTTCAGCGCCCCACGCTGGTGCTGGCGCACAATAAGACCCTCGCTGCGCAGCTGTGCGCGGAATTTAAGGAGTTCTTCCCCGAAAACGCGGTGGAATATTTCGTCTCCTATTACGATTATTACCAGCCCGAAGCTTACATTCCGCACACGGACACCTATATCGCCAAGGACGCCGCGACGAATGAGGAGATCGACCGCCTGCGGCTGAGCGCGACCTGCGCGCTGCTCGAGCGGCGGGATGTGATCGTCGTTTCGTCCGTGAGCTGCATCTACGGTCTCGGTGAGCCGGACGACTTTGCAAAGCTCATGATCTCACTGCGTCCGGGGCAGACGATGGAGCGCGACGAGCTGCTGCGCCGTCTCGTCGAGGACCGCTACGAGCGCAACGATGTGGCCTTTGAGCGCAACCGCTTTCGCGTGCGCGGCGACGCGGTAGACATCTACCCTGCTTACTGGCGCGACCGGGCGGTGCGCGTGGAGTTTTTCGGCGACGAGATCGACGCGATCCGCGAGTTCCAGCCTGTGACGGGCGTGGTGGCGAAAACGCTCCAGCACACAGTCATTTACCCTGCCTCGCACTACGTTACGACCAGGGACAAGATGGAACGCGCCATTGAGGAGATCGAGCGCGAGCTGGAGGTGCGGGAAAAATTCTTCACCGACAATGGACAGGCCGTTGAGGCGCAGCGCATTCACCAGCGGACGAAATACGACATTGAGATGATGCGTGAGCTGGGCTACTGCACCGGCATCGAAAACTATTCGCGCGTCATATCCGCGCGCCCAGAGGGCAGCGCGCCCATGACGCTGCTTGACTACTTCCCCAAGGACTTTCTGCTCTTTGTGGACGAAAGCCACGTCACGCTCCCGCAGGTGCGGGCGATGTACAATGGCGACCGCGCGCGCAAGGACTCCCTCGTGCAGTACGGCTTCCGCCTCCCCTGCGCCTACGATAACCGCCCGCTCAAGTTCGAGGAATTTGAACAGCGCGTCCACCAGCGCATCTATGTTTCCGCCACGCCGGGCGACTACGAGCGCGAGCGCGCAGGACAGATCGTCGAACAGGTCATTCGCCCGACCGGACTTCTCGATCCCCGGGTCGAGGTGCGCCCTGTCACCGGGCAAATCGATGACCTCGTCGGCGAGATCAACGCCCGCGCGGCACGCAACGAGCGCGTGCTGATCACAACGCTGACAAAAAAGATGGCCGAGGATCTGACGGAGTATCTGCGCACGGTCGGCGTCCGCGTGCGCTATATGCACGCGGACGTGGAAACCATTGAGCGCATGGAGCTTATCCGCGATCTGCGTCTCGGTGAATTTGATGTGCTCGTCGGCATCAATCTGCTGCGCGAGGGACTTGATCTGCCCGAGGTGTCGCTCGTCGCCATCCTCGACGCGGACAAGGAGGGCTTCCTGCGCAGCGAGACAAGCCTCGTGCAGACCATCGGCCGCGCCGCGCGAAACGCAGACGGTCTCGTCATTCTCTACGCTGACAGCATCACACCCTCGATGAAGCGCGCCATGGACGAGACAGAGCGCCGCCGTGCCATTCAGGACCAGTACAACAAGGAGCATGGCATCGTCCCGCAGACGATCCGCAAGGATGTGCGCGAGATTCTGGAGATCTCCAAAAAGGACGAGACGAACGCGCGCAGACGCGGCAAGCGCAAGCTCTCCGAGTGTGAGCGGGACGAAGAGATCAAAAGGCTGGAAAAGCAGATGCAGGAGGCGAGCCGCATGCTTGAGTTTGAGTATGCGGCGGTGCTGCGTGACCGCATCATTGAGTTGCGGAAGGAACAGAAGTAAAGAGAGAGAGACGCATGAAAAAGTATCTCCCTATTGGAATATTCTTGTCGCGGCGTTCTGCCGGGAAATGAGCTTTGGCCTGCGTGTATGTATTAAGGTGAAGTAATATGGCGAAGGAAAGAAAGAATAAGACGAATGTTTTGACAGGAAGCGCGGGAGGAAAAGATGATGGCGAAGAATAAAGAAGAAAAAACAAATGTGATGCGCGTGCTGGAGCAGAAGAAGCTCGCCTACACGCCGCACAGCTATCCGCACGAGGAGGGCGTGGCGGTGGACGGCGTGACCGTCGCGAAAAGCATGGGCTTTGATCCCGCGCAGGTCTTTAAGACGCTGGTGGCGCGGGGCGCGAGCGGGCAGTATTATGTGTTCGACGTGCCCGTGGCGGAGAGCCTTGATCTCAAAAAGGCGGCGCGCGCCGTGGGCGAAAAGTCGGTCGAGATGATCCACCAAAAGGAGCTGCTGCCGCTCACCGGCTACGTGCACGGCGGCTGTTCGCCGGTTGGAATGAAAAAGCTGTTTCCCACGGTTTTCCACAGTTCGGTGGAAAATCTGGCGACAATGACGGTCTCCGCCGGTAAGATCGGTTTCCAGGTGGAGGTCAAGCCATCCGACCTGATGGGGCTGGTGCGCGCAAAAACGGCTGATATCATCGTGGATACCTGATTACGAATCGTACTATTTTGGAGTTATATTGCAATGTTGGATAAAATTTTTGTCAAGGGCGCGCGGGAGAACAATCTCAAGAACATTGATGTGAGCATCCCGCGCGACAAGCTGACCGTCATCACGGGACTTTCCGGCAGCGGCAAGAGCTCGCTGGCGTTCGACACCATCTATGCCGAGGGCCAGCGGCGGTATGTGGAGAGCCTCTCCTCCTATGCCCGCATGTTTCTGGGGCAGAAGGAAAAGCCTGACGTGGACTACATCGACGGTCTCTCCCCCGCCATTTCCATCGACCAGAAAACGACCTCGCAGAACCCGCGCTCGACTGTCGGCACGGTGACGGAGGTTTACGATTACCTGCGCCTTCTCTGGGCGCGGGTCGGCACGCCGCACTGCCCGAACTGCGGCAAGGAAATTCGTCAGCAGACGATCGATCAGATCGTCGATCAGGTCATGGCGCTCGGCGAGGGCACACGGATTCAGGTCATGGCGCCGGTCATCCGTGGGAAAAAAGGCGAATATGCCAAGATCTTCGAGGACGCAAGGAAGTCCGGCTACGTCCGCGTGCGCGTGGACGGCAGCATGTACGATCTGAGCGAGGAGATCAAGCTCGAAAAGAACCGCAAGCACAACATCGAGGTCGTGGTGGACCGTTTGATCCTCAAGCCCGACGTGGTGCATCGCCTGACCGACTCGGCGGAAACTGCCGCCGCGCTCTCCGGCGGACTGGTGCTCGTCAATGTGCTCAACCCCGAGCAGGACCTCCTCTTCTCGCAGAACTACGCCTGCGAGGACTGCGGCGTGTCCATTGAGGAACTGACGCCGCGTATGTTCTCGTTCAATAACCCCTTCGGCGCGTGCCCAACGTGCACGGGCCTTGGCAGCCAGCTCAAGGTCGATCCCGAGCTGGTCATCCCCAATAAAACGCTCTCTCTCCTCGACGGCGCCATCTGCGCGTCGGGATGGAATAACGTGCGCGGCGACGGCATTTCGCGAATGTACTTCGACGCCCTGTCGAAAAAATACCATTTCTCGCTGCGCGAACCGGTGGAAAAGCTTTCGCCGGAGGTCATGGACGTCATTCTCTACGGCACGAAGGGCGAAAAGCTGGAGCTGTATTACGACCAGCCGCGCGGCAAGGGCGTTTTATACCAGCCGTTTGAGGGCGTGGTCAACAACCTCGAGCGCCGCTATCAGGAAACGCAGAGCGAGAGCATGCGCGCCGAGCTGGAGGAGTGCATGAGCGAATGTCCCTGCCCGACCTGCAAGGGCCGCCGTCTGCGGCGCGAATCACTGGCCGTCACGGTCGGCGGCATGGACATTGACTCATTCACACGTATGAGCGTAACGGAGGAGATCGCGTTTGTTGACTCCCTCACGCTCACCGACCAGCAGCTGCGCATCGCCGAGCGCATTCTAAAGGAGATCAAAAACCGACTCGGCTTTTTGCAGAGTGTCGGCCTCGACTACCTGACGCTCTCGCGCGCGAGCGCGACGCTCTCCGGCGGTGAGAGCCAGCGCATCCGGCTCGCCACGCAGATCGGTTCGAGCCTGATGGGCGTACTCTATATTCTCGACGAACCGTCTATCGGCCTGCACCAGCGCGATAACGATAAGCTCCTCGCGACGCTTCAGCATTTGCGCGACCTTGGCAATACGCTTATTGTCGTCGAGCACGATGAGGACACCATGCGCGCGGCGGACTATATCGTGGACATCGGTCCCGGCGCAGGCGTGCACGGCGGCTATGTCGTCGCAGCGGGCACGCCGCAGGAAGTCATGGCGAACGAAAAGAGCCTGACAGGCCAGTATCTCTCTGGCAAAAAGAAGATCGAGGTGCCGAAAACGCGGCGCGCCGGGAACGGAAAACTCCTCACCGTGCGCGGCGCGCAGGAAAATAACCTCAAGAACATCGATGTGAGCATCCCGCTCGGCACATTCACCTGTGTGACAGGCGTGTCGGGCAGCGGAAAAAGCTCGCTCGTCAACGAGATCATCTATAAAAAGCTCGGTGCTGACCTCAACCGCATGAAGGCACATGCGGGCAAGCACCGCGCCATTGAAGGCGAAGAGCACCTTGACAAGGTCATCTGCATTGACCAGAGCCCCATCGGGCGCACGCCGCGCTCGAACCCCGCGACCTACACGAACCTCTTCAACGACATCCGCGACCTCTTTGCCTCCACGCCGGACGCAAAGGCGCGCGGCTACAGCGCGGGGCGCTTCAGCTTCAATGTGCGCGGCGGCCGCTGCGAGGCCTGCGGCGGCGACGGACAGCTCAAGATCGAAATGCACTTCCTTCCGGACATCTATGTGCCCTGCGAGGTGTGCAAGGGCAAACGCTACAACCGTGAAACGCTGGAGGTCCACTACAAGGGAAAGTCCATCTCAGACGTGCTGGAGATGACGGTGGAGGAAGCGCTGGAGTTCTTCCGTGATCTGCCGAAGCTGGCGAACAAGCTCGAAACGCTGCGCGATGTGGGATTGGGCTATATCAAGCTCGGCCAGTCCTCCACCACGCTTTCGGGCGGCGAGGCGCAGCGCGTCAAGCTCGCCACCGAGCTGAGCAAGCGCGCAACGGGGCGCACCATCTATATTCTCGACGAGCCGACCACCGGACTGCACACAGATGATGTGCGCAAGCTGCTCGAGGTTTTGCAGAAGCTCACCGACGCGGGCAACACTGTGCTGGTCATTGAACATAACCTTGACGTTATCAAATCAGCAGATTACCTCATCGACCTCGGCCCCGAGGGAGGCAGCGGCGGCGGCACGCTCGTCGCATGCGGCACACCGGAGGAGGTTGCCGCATGCAAGGCGTCCTACACCGGGCAGTATCTGAAAAAAATGCTGTGAGCTCTTTTTTTCACCCCCTGCGCCGCTTTTTCATAAGCTGGTGTGAGAGGGGTGGGAGGCATGCAGCTTTTGCAGGACGGCGTGATCGCGGCGCTCGCCGCGGTCGGGCTGACAACGATCATCTGGTTCACCATCACAGCCCTGACGCATCCGCGCGAGCGGGTACGCAACGAGGTGGCTGTAATCGTTCCCGCGCGCGGTGCGGCGGAGTCGCTGGAGCACACAGTGCGTTCGCTTGAAAACGAGCGCTACACATCCGGCAGCTTCTCGCGCATTATCATCGCAGACTGCGGCATGGACGACGGCGCGCAGCGCGTGGCGCAGCTTTTGTGCCGCGAAAGTTTCGACGTGACAGTCTGCCCTCAGGGCGATCTTGCGCGGCAATTTGACGAATGAAATGAAAGAAAAGGGAGAGAGGGACATGGGGGAGCGCACAACGCTCATCGGCACGATCCTCGCGGTCGTTTTTCAAAACGAGGAAAACGGCTATACGGTCGCTCGCATTGTCACAGACGACGGCGAGCTGGTGACGGTCGTCGGCTGCATTCCCTGCGCCGCGCCGGGCGAGGAGCTGATCCTCACCGGCCGGTACACCACGCATCCCCAGCACGGCGAGCAGTTTGCCGCCGACGAGGTCGAGCGGCATATGCCGACGGGCGAGACGGAGATTTTAAACTACCTCGCTTCCGGCGTGGTGCGCGGCATCGGGCCATCGACCGCGCAGAAGCTGGTCGACCGCTTCGGTGCAGACACGCTCGATGTGCTCGACGGCAAACCGGAAAAACTCAAGACCATCAAGGGCATCACCGACCGGCGCGCACGGGAGATTGCGGAGAGCTGGAAGGAGCTCTCCGGCCTGCGGCGGGTGCTGGATTTCCTGACGAAATACGATCTGCCGGTCGCCCTTGCGATGCAGCTTTTCCGGCGCTACGGTGCGGATGCGGTCAACACGCTGCGGCACAATCCGTATCTTTTGAGCGGTGAGGCCTTCGGCGTGGACTTCTCCGTTTCGGATGAGATCGCGCTCTCTATGGGCTTCTCCGGAGATTCCTCCTGCCGCACGGAGGCCGGCGTGCTCTTTGAGCTGAGCCACAACGAACAAAGCGGCGGTCACGTTTTTCTCCCGCGGGAGAAGCTGACCGCGGCGTCGGTGCAGCTGCTCGGATGTGGAAGCGACGCGGTGGAAAAGGCGCTTGATGATCTCATTGAGCGCGGAATCGTGGTTCAGGAGCCGGTCGCAAACGTAACCGGCTGTTATCTGCGCCGCTGCCACGAGGCCGAAGCCTATGTGTGCACCCGCATCAACGCGATGCTCGCCGATAAACCGGACAAGCTGCGCGGTGCAGAAAAGATCATCGATGAGATCGAACGTGCACAGGACGTCACCTACGCTCCCCTCCAGCGCCGCGCGGTCGAGCTGGCCGCGCAGGAGGAGATCCTGATCCTTACCGGCGGTCCCGGCACAGGCAAAACAACGAGCGTGCGCGGCATTACGGCCCTTTTTGAACGCATGGGGCTCGACACGCTGCTCTGCGCGCCGACCGGCCGCGCAGCCAAGCGCATGGGCGAGCTGTGCGGAAAAGAGGCGCAGACCATTCACCGGCTGCTCGGCATGAGCTGGAACGAACAGACCGGCGGCGTTGTCTTTACCAAAAATGAAAAGGAGCCGCTCGAGGCCGACGCGGTGATTGTGGACGAAACATCAATGGTCGATCTCGCACTCATGCGTGCGCTGCTTGCCGCACTGCGGCCCGGCTGCCGCCTTGTGCTCGTCGGCGATCCCGACCAGCTGCCGAGCGTCGGTGCCGGAAACGTGTTTGGCGACCTGATCCGCTCAGGACGCATCGCCGCCGTGGCCTTGCACGACATCTTCCGTCAGGCCGAGACAAGCGCCATCGTGCGCAGCGCGCACATGGTCAATGAGGGGCAGCTCCCCGAGCTGCAAAACAGCGCGTCCAGCGACTTCTTTTTTCTCCCCCGCCGTGACAGCGTACGGCTGGTAGACACAGTGGTTGAGCTGTGCAAAACGCGGCTGCCGGAGAAAATGCACATTCCCGCCGAAAGTATTCAGGTGCTCTCGGCCACGCGCAAGGGCGACGCCGGAACGGCGGCGCTTAACCGCGCTCTGCAGTCAGCGCTCAATCCGCCGGGCGAGGGGAAGCGCGAAAAGCGCTTCGGCGACCTCGTGTTCCGAGAGGGCGACCGCGTGATGCAGACGCGCAATGACTACGACGTGCTCTGGGAGCGCGAGGACGGCACGGCGGGCGCAGGCATTTTCAACGGCGACGTGGGAAAGATCTTGCAGATCGATCCGAGCGGTGAGCTCCTCTCCATCGCCTTCGATGATCGCGTCGCGGTCTACACGGCGGACATGCTCGCCGAGCTGGACATGGCCTACGCCATGACTGTACATAAAGCGCAGGGCAGCGAATACCGCGCGGTCATTTTCGTCTCCGCACCGGCCGCGCCCGGCTTGATGGTGCGCGGCGTGCTCTACACCGCCATCACGCGGGCGCGCGAGCTGCTGATCCTCGTCGGCGATGATGTCAGTCTTGGCAAAATGGCGGCAAATGACCGCCGCACACGGCGCTACAGCGGCCTGCGCTGGCGGCTCGGGGAAGGCGGTATGGCATGAGCCTTCGGGAAAAACTGCTTGACCTTTTCTTCCCGCCGCGCTGTGCGTTCTGCCGCACGGTCGACGTTCACGGCGTATGCCAAAACTGTGAAAAGACGCTTCCACGCACGCCGGAGCCGCTGTGCAAAGACACATCCTTTGGCGTATGCGCCGCTCCGCTTCTTTATGAGGGTGTGGTGCGCGAGAGTCTGCTGCGGTTTAAATTTCACGGCGTACAAGGTGCCGCCGAGGGTTACGGCGCACTTCTTGCACAATGTGTCGCGGAAGAGCTCGGCGGCGAGTTCGACCTCGTAACATGGGTGCCGGTCAGCCGGGAACGCGAACGCGAGCGCGGCTACGATCAGGCATTTCTGCTGGCAAGAGAAACGGCGAAGCACTGGGACACCAAGCCGGTGCGGCTGCTTCGCAAAACGCGCGACAATGCCGCGCAGTCCAGCCTTTCCTCCGCCGCCGAGCGTCAGGGCAATGTGCTGGGCGTATACAAGGCGGAAAATACGGAAATGCTCAAGAATGCACGTGTCCTGCTCATCGACGACATCCTCACCACCGGCTCTACGCTTGGCGAATGTGTGCGCGTGCTGAAAGAGGCCGGCGCAAAAAGCGTCGTGTGCGCAGCACTTGCCCGGCGGCAAAATCACACATAATGCTATTGCAAAACGAAATTTGAGCCGTTATAATTATAAGTGTGACAATGTGCGGAGCTTTCCGCTGGAATACAAAGGAAAAATGAGAGAGGTAGTATTATGTGTTCGTTAGCGAAGGATATCGGTATCGACCTCGGTACCGCATCGGTTCTGATCTACGTTAAGGATAAGGGCATCGTGCTCAATGAGCCGAGCGTCGTTGCCATTGACAAGGATACCGGCAAGCTTCTCAAGGTCGGCGCGGATGCGCAGGCCATGCTCGGCCGCACGCCCGGCAACATCGTTGCCATCCGCCCGCTGCGCGAGGGCGTCATCTCCGACTATGAAGTGACTGAGCGCATGCTCAAGGAATTCATCCACAAGATCATGGGTTTCCAGTTCTTCAAGCCCCGCATCATCATCTGCGTCCCCTCCGGCATCACTGAAGTCGAGGAGCGCGCGGTCATCGACGCGGGTATTCAGGCCGGCGCGCGCCGCGTTTATCTCATTGAAGAGCCGGTGGCCGCGGCCATCGGTGCAGGCATCGACATCACCCAGCCCGACGGCCACTTCATCATCGACATCGGCGGCGGCACAAGCGATATTGCCGTCATTTCGCTCTCCGGCGTGGTCGAGAGTGCGTCGATCAAGGTCGCGGGCGACCAGTTCAACGAATCCGTTGTGAAGTATATGCGCCGCAAGCACAATCTGCTCATCGGCGAGCGCACGGCGGAGGAAATGAAAATGAAGATCGGTTGTGTCTTCCCCCCCGAGGAGGAGCTGACCATGGAGATCAAGGGCCGCTGCCTGCTCACGGGTCTGCCCAAGCTGATCTCTGTGACTTCTACCGAAATGATGGAGGCCTTTGAAGAGCCGGTCGAGCGCATCATGGAGGCCGTGCATCAGGTGCTCGAGCGCACGCCGCCTGAGCTTGTCGCCGATATCTCCAGCAACGGCATCGTGATGACCGGCGGCGGCAGCCTCATCCGCGGCTTTGATAAGCTCGTCACCGCCCGCACCGGCATCCACACCGTCGTGGCCGAAAACGCTATTTCCTGCGTGGCCGAGGGCACAGGCAAGAGCCTTGACAGCGTGGGTGAGATGAAGGATGGCACGATGAACCTCTCCCGCCGCAAGCAGATCAACTAAAGATCATCAGATCAACTGAATAGAAGGAGACGTTTTTGTATGAATTGTCCCTATTGCTCCCAGTCGATGGCTGCGGGCTATCTCAAGGGTGAGCGCGGCTATTCCCTCATGTGGACGGACGATCCATTCAAGGTGACGGACATTCCCCTCGGCAGTGATATTCTGCTCTGCAAAGTAACGGACGCGGACAAGCCCAAAGCGTATTTATGCAGAAGCTGTCGAAAGATCATAATGGATCTGACGCAAACCCCTTCCTTTTAAAAAATATCCCCCGCTCCGTAAGGAGCGGGGGATTTCTTTTTATCCAAATCTTGCCGCGTGCATGGCGCGGAAAAGCAGCGAAGCAATCAGGCCGGTCAGCGCGCCGGTGAAAAGCGACACAAGCAGCAGAAACGGCAGATACGCAAGCGGGGCACTGTTGCCAAGCGTCAGCACCGCGGCTGCGACCTGTCCGATGTTATGCGCCGCCGCGCCGCCGACCGATACACCGTAAACCGAAAGCTTCGGCAGCTTATGCAGCCCGATCATCACCAGCATCGCGCAAAGGCCGCCGAGAAGTGAAAAAATGAGTGCCGAGGCATTGCCCGCAAACAGCGCTCCGAGCGTACATCGCACAAGCAGAATGGCGAGCGCTTCGCCCGCACCGAGCGCATAGAGCGCGTATACCGTGACGATATTCGCAAGGCCAAGCTTCACCCCCGGCAGCGGGATCATGAGCGTCAGGGGGAAAAAGCTCTCCATATAGGAGAGCGCCAGCGCCAGCGCAGAGAGCACGGCACAGGTCGTGATGGTGCGCGTTGAAAGCTTCATTGCACTCCCTCCTATCCCGTCACAAGATCGTAGCCGCTCTCCGTTCCGGAGAGCGTGATGCTGATGCGGGCCGGCAGGCAGACGATGCTCTGTCCCGCGCGCGCGATCGCGCCGGAATGAACGCAGTCCTGCCCCGGGCAGTCACTTTCTATGACAGCAAGCGCGCCGTCCGCTGTGCAGACGGTGAGCGTATAGCCGTTTCCGGTGTAGGTGTGCATACCGGCATAGGATGAGAGCGGAACACGCTCGATTTCCTGCCCGCCGACGCTGACGGTCACCGTCAGTTCTCCGGCCTGCGCAGGAGCTGTCCAAACGCGCAGGCCAAGCAGCACGGCAAGGGTAAGCACAGTGAGCGCGACGAGCGCATCATAACGGTTTGGCCGCAGCTCAGGCGATGACTTCATAGGTGTACGCTCCTTCCTCGGAGGGAGTAAAACGATCCGCAAGGCCGTTGGTATAGCGCACATGGCCATCGTCAGTGACAAAGATCAGCTCGATACTGCACGCCTTTTTCGCCGCAAGTGCATCGCGCAGCGCAAGGCTCTTTTCTTCGCCAAGAACAAAGCATGCGGTCGAGAGCGCGTCGGCCCACGCGCCGTCGGTGCAAACGACCGTCACGCTCACCAGCCCTCTCTCGGCAGGGCTTCCGGTGTGTGGATCAAGGATATGATGATAGCGCACACCGTTTTTCTCAAATCCGCGCTCATAAACGCCGGAGGTCACCACGAAGGTGTCCGCCGCCGACAGCACACCGAGAAACTGCGCGGGATCAGCGGGATCCTTGACCGCGACGCGCCATTCGCTGCCGTCCGGCTTTGTGCCGAGCAGTCCGACATCGCCGCCGAGGTCGATAACCGCGCTCGTCACGCCGTGTTCCGCCAGAATATCGCGCACCACGCCGCCCGCATAGCCTTTGGCGATGCCGCCGAGGTCGATCTGCGCGCTGTTTTTGAGTGTAACGATACCGCCCTCAACGGAGACATTTTCCAGCCCCACATGCGTGAGCAGCTCGGATAGCTCCTCATCCGGCGGCACGCGCGGCGCATCGCCGGTAAAATTCCACGCATCCATAAGCGGCGCGACCGTGGGATCAAAGGCTCCGTCCGCCGCCTTTCCGATCGTGAGCGCCGTTTCCACCAGCGCGGCAAGTGCCGCGTCGTTGACCGTGCCATCACGGTTGAGCGCGCTGACAGTGCTTTCCTCGTTGTGGCGGTCAAGCTGCCGGTCGAGTGCAAGAAGGCGCTCCTCCGCCGCGTCAAGCGCCGCGTCGGCGTTCTTTCCATAGGCCGTCAGGTTCATAACCGTATCCATCGTATAAACCGTGCGCGTCCGGCTCTGCTCTCCCGCGCCGCAGGCGGAAAGGGAAAGCGTCAGTGCAAGGGCCGCCAAAAGGGGAAAAAGACATTTTGACATAACCATCCTCCGCCGTGGTCTCAGTGCTTCGTCAACGCGTCGTGGAGTTTCCAGAGCACCGGCTCAAAGTCCACACCCTCGCGGGCGGGGAGCTTTTGCGGCATGGTCTGCACGGCGCACTCGCGCACAAAGGTCTCGGCCAGCCGCACCGCGTCGGGCAGCGTCCGCCCCTTGACGAGCGCGCCGGTGAGCACGGAGGCGAATACATCGCCTGTGCCGTGAAACTCCTTGCCGACAAACTCGTCGAAGAGGAACTCCGTTTTTCCGCGATCGCGGTCAAACAGGCACACGCCGATCTCCCCCTTGCGCAGCGCCACGCCGGTGAGCACTACGCTGCGCATACCGTTAAGGCTCAGCCGCTCGACGACCGAACGGTAACCCGCCTCATCGTGCACAAGCGCGCCGAAGGTGTGATCCTCGCCGAGCAGCACTGCCGCCTCCGTCAGATTCGGTACGATCACGTCGGCCAGCTCCGCAAGCCTCCCCATCCCCGCGCACATCGCCGGGGTGTAGGTCTTGTAGATCTTGCCGTGATCGCCCATAACGGGATCGCAGATGAAAAGCGTCGTCGCATCGCGCCGGAACGTGCGCACGAAATCCGCCACAATGTCCATCTGCGCTTCGCTTCCCATAAAACCGGTGTACACCGCGTCAAAATGGATGCCCAGCTCCGCCCAGTGCGCCGCGGCCTTCGGCATTTCATCGGTCATATCCAGAAAGGTATAGCCGGTGAAACCGCCGGTGTGCGTGGAAAGATAGGCGGTCGGCAGCGGGCAGCACTGCACGCCCATCGCACTGAGCACCGGGATGGCGACCGTCAGCGAACAACGTCCGAAGCCGGACATATCATGGATAGCGGCAACTCTCGGGGTAGGCATGGGAAAGGCTCCTTTTTCGTTACTTGATCTCAACGAACTCATAGCTGCGCGTGCCGACGCCGATCTTCTCGGCGTGCTCCAGCGTGACCTCCCAGTTCGTACCGGGATGCATGACGCAGAAATGGTCGTGGTCGTCGCCATGATGCTCATGGATCATTTCGGTAAGATAGCTGTCGGCCATGGGCTTTTGCGCATTGCACTTATCTGCCGCAGCCTGATCGATGGCCACAGGGTCAAAGCTTGCAAACATGCCGACGTCCGGAATGATGGGCACATCGTTGCCGCCGTAGCAGTCACAGAACGGTGAGATGTCCTTGGCGATGGAAATGTGGAACTGCGGGCGGTCCTTGACGACAGCAAGCGTGTATTCTGCCATCTTCATGCACAGTGCTTCGAGCGTATCGTCGTTGGGATTATAGATCGCGTCAAAGTTGCATGCGCCAAGGCAGCGGCCACAGCCGACGCATTTATTGTGGTCGATATGCGCTTTGCCGGCGGAAAACTCCACTGCGTCCTGTCCGCAGGCACGCCGGCAGGCATGGCAGACGCGGCACCTGGCCTCATCGACCTCGGGCTTGCCGGCATTATGCTGCTCCATCTTGCCCGCGCGGCTGCCGCAGCCCATGCCGAGGTTCTTCATCGCCCCGCCGAAGCCGGTCGCCTCGTGGCCCTTAAAGTGGGAAAGGCTGATGATGATATCCGCGTCCATGATGGCACGGCCGATCTTGGCCTCCTTGACGTAGGTCGTACCCTCAAGCGGCACAAGCGCCTCGTCCGTTCCCTTCAATCCGTCGGCAATGATGAGCTGACAGCCGGTCGAAAGCGGAGAAAAGCCGTTCTCCTCCGCGCTTTCCAAATGCTCGAGCGCGTTTTTGCGCCGCCCCGCGTAAAGCGTATTGCAGTCGGTAAGGAACGGCTTGCCGCCGCGGCGCTTGACCGCGTCGGCCACGACGCGCGCCCAGTTCGGACGCAGGAAGCTGATATTGCCCGGCTCACCGAAGTGAATCTTGATGGCAACAAATTTCCCATCAAAGTCGATCTGATCAAAGCCCGCCTTGTCCAGCAGGCGGTCAAGCTTATCGAGCGCACTCTTGCCCTCCGGCACGCGCAGACTGGTGAAATATACCTTTGATTTTTCCATACAATACTCTCCCTTGCTCTCCGCGCCGCCTTTTCCGCACGGCGGCGCTGTATTCCGCAAATCAGGCCATTGTCAAAAGCCGTCTTTTTATTATATCCGCCGTGCTTTGTCATTGCAAGAAAAATCCATGCATACGCTTTTTCGAGGTGATTCTTGATGCAGATCCATACCGTTCGTGCCGGAGAAACAGTCTACTCCATCGCACGGCTCTATGGGCTTTCCCCGCGTCAGCTTTACCAGAACAATTTCTTTCTCAGCGGGCGCAGCACGCTTTCCGTCGGAGATGTGCTCGTCATTGCCCACAACGACGAGCCGGAGCGCACGGTCGACGTCAGCGCCTATGCCGCCTTTCCGGAACCGCGGCACAGGGCGCAGAATATTTTTCTTTACAGCCGCAGATCCGTTTTCTATAATCGGGTACAGAGAACAAACCGCGCAGCATAGCGCGGCAAAACAGAAAAGGAGAGCGCATACTATGCCCTGTACAACTGTGCTGGCCGGCAGGCTGGCGACGAATGACCGTTCGACCATGATCGCCCGAACGGATGACGGACACTTTGATGAAAAGCGGATGATCGTGATCAATCCCGAAGAGCAGCCCAAGACCTATAAGAGTGTGGAAGCCCATGTGGAAATCGAACTGCCGGATAATCCCATGCGTTACACGTCCTGTCCCAGTGTGAGCCCGAAGCACGGTGTCTGGGCCGCAACCGGCATCAACGCCGCAAATGTCGGCATGACCGCGACAGAGACCATCACCTCAAACCCGCGTGTGCTCGCAGCCGATCCACTGGTCGTACTGTGCGAGGCGAAAGACGGCGAAGAGGAGCGCTGCGGCGGCATCGGTGAGGAGGACATCGTCGTTCTCGTTCTGCCCTATATCCGTTCCGCGCGTGAAGGTGTGCTGCGCCTTGCTTCCCTCTTAGAGCAGTACGGCACCTATGAATCCAACGGAATTGCCTTCAATGACGAAAATGAGGTCTGGTGGATGGAGACCATCGGCGGCCACCACTGGATCGCAAAAAGAATTCCCGATGACCGCGTCATCATCAATCCCAATCAGTTCGGCATGGATTCGTTTGATCTGGAGGACGCCTTCGGCGCGCAGAAGGCGCACCTCTGCTCGGCAGATCTCAGAGAGTTCATTGCGGACTACCATCTGGACCTGAACCAGAACGGCAAATTCAACCCGAGAGATATCTTTGGCTCGCACCGCGATATGGACCACGTCTACAACACCCCGCGCGCGTGGTTCATGGGCCGTTTTCTCGCGCCGCACACCTGCCGCTGGGACGGTGAAAACGCGGACTTTACGCCCGAGAGCGACGATATCCCATGGTCCTATGTGCCGGAGCGCAAGGTCGCCGTCGAGGATATCCAGTATCTGCTCTCCTCGCACTATCAGGGAACCCCCTACGATCCCTATGCGGGCCGCGGCATGGGAAAAGGCAGCGTCTACCGTCCCATTGGCATCAACCGCACCGGCGTGACGACCATCTGCCAGATCCGCTGCAATGTACCCGATGAGATCAAGGGCATCGAGTGGGTATGCTTTGGCTCCACGACGTTTTCCGCATGGGTGCCGGTCTACACGAATGTCTCGAAAATGCCGGACTATCTCAGTCATGTAACGCTCAACGCCGAGACGGATAACCTTTACTGGGTCAGCCGTTTTGTCGGTGCGCTGGCCGATCAGTGCTACGGCTCCTGCATCCAGAACATCTGGGGCTATCAGGACGCTGTGAATATCCGCGGTCGCCAGATCATCCTCAGGTATGATAAGCTCATGCAAGAGAGCGGCAGCTTTACGCTCACCGAGCAGGCGAATGACGAACTCTGCGCAATGGCGCGCGAGGAGGGCACGCAGATCCTCAACAAGGTTCTGCGCACCGCCAGCGAGCAGATGAAAAACGGCTTCAGCTTTGCAGACACCTGTGTGAATCAGTAACAGACGACAAAAGGCGGCTCATCAATCCGTCAAGGCTGTTGCCAAGTAAAACTAAAAACCCTGCAAGCCAAAAAGCTTGCAGGGTTTGTCGGGCGGCTTCAATTCGGATATTTTGCTTTAATCGTTTGTGATGCAATAAATTTCTTCTACTACAGCACATATCTGTTCATCCATCTTTTTCTGGCTCACATACTGCCTATAAGGAGTATAAGCTGGTTGCCAAACAAGCCTGCAAAAAACATCCGTTACGATGAAATTGCCCTCAAGATCACATCAAAGTGTTCCTTCACATGTGTCGATTCTTCCCATGGGCAAGCCATGACCATATCTTGAAACAAACTTGTAGAATGTCCCGGATTAGTTACAGCGATAGTTGATGCATACCTTGCTTTAAGTATCAGCCGACTATGTGTTAAATAGTTTCTCCCGATTTCTTGTCTGCTGCATAATTTATCGATGTAAGAATTAGCTTCATCTACTACAATCGCGCCTTCTGTATCTCGTTCGCTAATCGAATGCATCAGTACAGTTTCAATTGCGCCATCTTCAGAAAATGGGATGATAAGAGGTGTAATATTTACAGAAACTATCGTTCCTTCAATCTCTTTGCGCCATACAGTTATCGATTTATTAGTTGGTATCTCTTCACTTGAAATCCATTGTTGCATTTGAGATAAAATTTCATTGTCAGATTCATTATCTTTGTCTCGCATAATCACAATAGAATTAACAGGATCAAAAGGATATGTTCCAATAATCTTGTCTAATAAAACGAAAACTGTTTCTGAAAAAGCGTCTTTGCCACCCACACACCAAACTGCTACTGTATCTGTCCCGCTCTTAAGAAAAATGACCTTCTGCCCGTTATGCAATATCGGTATTGAATAATTCTCCCATGGAGGATCACATTGTTTCCATCCTCCAACTTTATTTAGGTAATATCCGATAAACCAGAGATCGTCTGGGCCTTCACATAGTACAACAGATTTCATACTCGTAACTCCATTTTAAAGCATTCTCTGTCGGAGTACGCTTCTTCGCCAGTTCGAACCTTTTTTCTTGTAACATTATCCTTATAGTCCTTGCGCAGAGTAATAATACGCAGCACGTCTTCTTGCAAATGCTTTGCATGGTTAATTTTCAAAATAGCATCAATCGCTTCTGCGCTATGAGTAGTAATAAACGCTTGAACATTCCATTTTATACAAGTTTCTAAAAACCATCCAAAGACATCTTTGAATGCAGTAACATGAATAGCGTTATCTATCTCATCGACTAATATTACCCCATTCTTACAATACGCAATTGCGGCAGTCAACAAGACTGCCTTTTGTAGGCCGGAGCCATATGCGAACAACGGCATGGAGCCAGAATACGTATTGTGCAAGTAGATATCTTCGCCAACAATGCTGATATCGTCAATATTTTTGTCAAAGGTCTGCAAAATTTGCAATACCTGATGCTGTCCTTCTCGCACAATATAATTTGATAAAAATACAACGCAACTCCTATAGTAACTAATTGATGAAGCCAAATATAATGAATTATAAATTGGGCGCTCTGTAGATTTATACTTTGCGTCTTCTCCATTCACAATTTGTATACTCCGGTAATTTGCCTTTCCGCCATCAACCGATGTTTTAATTGCTATGTCAAGAGTTCCCTTAGTTGTTCCTGTTGAATCAACAGCTTCTCCTAATGTTCCATCTGCTTCATAAATATAATCTCGCGCGTTTGCATTAACGCCAAGTTTAATATGATAATAGTCTTGCTGACCATCCGCATCCGTTGTTTTTTGGAATATGCTCAGCACATAATTGACAATATTTTTTCTTTTTGACTCTGCACTAGCTTGTGCGCGTTGCAATGCAATAAGTAGCACTTGTCCCACATCATCCGGGGAACCTAACAGCTTTACTGCCTCAAGTACGCTTGTTTTTCCGCTGTTGTTTGCCCCAACAAATACGTTCACTTGAGAAAGATTATCAATCGCAAGATCATGTAACCCTCTAAAATTATCAATTTTTAGGCTATCAATCAAAAACTTTTTGTCCAATTAGGAACACCTCTTTTCACCATGGAAACTGGATATACACTTTTATATATTATGTCATGGTATTTGCAAAGTCAAACTATTTTCGCACATAGCCGTAATTTCCTCACAAGTTATACTTCCCATTTACTTATTAGATTTTGTCATGGGGCAGCTCATATAGCCAATCTCAGCACCTTCGTCTGTACATCCTGCCACGTTTTTTCAAAATCATCGATGTGCCACGACGTATCGACCATATCTCGAGGTTAGTTGGTATAATCCATCAACAGGTGCAACTTTCCGAAAAAATCTCCGCTGCATATAGAGCACATGCCCCGTCCATACCAGTCAGAAGGTCATTATTCCTCATAATCGGCACCAGTAAGCTACTGCGCTGTGTTACCGTCGCAGGATATCTTATGCTTCGTCAGTTTGCGCCGTACCGCCACACTGGAGGATAACCCCGGCTACCGATTTTCGCCCAACTATCACCGCCGATCTGATATGGAACTGTGACACCAAATCAGCCTTCTTCACCAAGTTCTTCATCACGAATTCCTCCATCGACTCGCAGCAGATGTTTCTTCCGTGGCACACAAAGAGTATCTTCTTCATCGCACTCGCTCTCCTGAGATATTTCTTTTTTCAGTATAGCAGGAAATCGCCTGTTCGTCGAGAGGCATTGAAATGCATTCTTCTGCGAATGGTGCCAGTTGCTACACAATACACAAAGAAAATATTATAATATGGCGTTATCTTGAAATGAGGAGATGATGCTATGCCCAAGAAATACCCGCTCGAGTTCAAAAAGCAAGCGATTCGTCGCTATGAAAAGGGTGAGTCCATTCCGGCTCTCTGCCAAGAACTGCACGTATCGCAAAGCACCTTCTATCACTGGCGAAACCAGTACCGTTCTATTCAGACATCTGCCCATACCTACACACCAGCGGAGTTTGATGCTCTTGTCAGGCGGCTTCAAAAAGCAGAGCACAAACTCTCGATTATTCAGTTATCCGGTTACCTGTCCAAAGTACCATTGCAGGACAAATTGGCCACTCTGGAGCATTTTCATAATGAAATGTCTGATTTGTACAGCGTTCACGAATTATGCGAAGCCTTGGATGTGTCCCGCGGTACATTCTACAATCACATTTTCCGCCGCGCAGATCGAAGCAAATACGAATCCGAGAAGGCTCAACTCATGCTGAAAGTAAAACAAATCTTCGATGATAGTGAACAGCGGTATGGCGCTGATAAGATCCGTGCTGTTTTGGCTGAAAACGGTCTGCGCATCAGTACAAAACGAGTCTTGTCCATTATGCAGGAGCTTGACTTGCACAGTATTCGCACCGACGCAAAAAAGGTCTACAAGAACCAAATGCGAAAGAAGCAAAATTTGCTCCATCGAAAATTTACCGCGGATCACCCCAATCAAGTATGGGTGAGCGACATTACTTACTTTAAAATCAAAAATGCATGGGTCTATCTCTGCGCTATTATCGACCTCTTCTCCCGCA
>JAXYYF010000128.1:0-31992 GCA_037419475.1 bacterium | reverse complement strand
TTGACGACGGCGACGAAATTCTCATTCCCGAGCCGTTCTACCCCAACTACAACACCATGGTGCGCACCTGCGGCGCATCCATCACGCCTATCCCGACCTGCCCCGAAGAGGGCTACCACTATGCCGAGCGTGAAAAAATCGAGCCGCTCATCAATGAACACACCCGCGCCATCATGGTCACCAACCCCGGCAACCCCACCGGTGTGGTGCTGACGGATGAGGAGATGAAGATGCTCGTTGAGCTTGCAAAAAAACACGACCTCTTCCTCATCGGCGACGAAGCCTACCGTGAGTTCGTCTACGGCGGTGAGCCGCTCCAGTCCTTCGGCTCCTATGCCGGGGAAGCTCCGGATAACATCGTCGTCATTGACACGGTGTCCAAGCGCTTCTCCGCCTGCGGCGCACGCATCGGCTGCCTGATCACCAAGAATAAGGAGCTGCTCGGCCACGCGCTTAAATACTGCCAGTCCCGCTTGAGCGTTTCCACGCTTGATCAAATCGCCTCCGCGCATCTTTATACCGTCGGTCCCGAGTATTTTGCCGCCGTGCGCGACGAATACAAAAAGCGCCGCGACACCCTCGTGCGCAAGCTGCGCGAGATCCCCGGCGTCGTGTTCGAGTGCCCCAAGGGCGCGTTCTATCTGATGGCCGCGCTGCCGGTGGACAATGCCGACAAGTTCCAGCAGTGGCTGCTTGAAGAGTTCAACGACAACGGAGAGACCGTCATGTTTGCCCCCGGCGCGCCGATGTACGCCACGCCCGGTAAGGGGCTCAACGAGGTCCGCATGGCCTATGTCATCGAGTGCGAGAAGATCGAGCGCTCGATGGATATTCTCAAAAAGGCCATTGAAGTATATAACGCGAAATGATCCGTCATATCGTGATGTGGAAGTTCCGTGAAGGCACGGAAACCGAGCAGGAGCGCTTTCTCACCGGGCTTCAGGCTCTCTTCGGCGTGATTCCCCAGCTCAAAGCCTGTGAGGTCAGGCGCTGCATCGGCAGTGATAATTATGATGCCGTGCTCGTCTCTGAATTTGCGTCGATGGACGCTCTTCAGGCGTATAAGGACGACCCGCGCCACAAGGCTGTGAGCGCCCTGTGCAAGTCCATCCGCACCGACCGCGTCGCTGCGGACTATGAAATTGGCGAATAAAGTGAAAGCGCCGTCCCTCCGTTTTTCGGAGAGACGGCGCTTTTCTCTTTTTTACGGATGCACCTCAGCGGTCACTTCCAGCTCCACATTGCATCCCTTGCTGAACGCACCGACCGGAAGAACAATGCGTGCGGGACGGTGCTCGCCGAAAAATTCAGCATACACCGCATTTGCCGCCGACCAATAGTCGATCGAGCTGATATAGATGCGGCACATCACGACATCCTCTCTCGTGCAGCCCGCCGCCCTCAAAACAGTCTCCATTTTCGACAGCGCCATCTTCATTTCCGCCTCAAACCCGCCCTGCGGGGGAAGGCCGGTGGCCGGATCTGCCGACGTCTGGCCCGAAACATAAAGCGTGCCGCCGCTGATCACGCCTGGGGTATAGTGTCCGCTTGGCTTATTGCCGCTGTAAATCATTTTCATAAGCTGACCTCCTCCAAAACTTGCAGCTGTTCGATGCTGACATTACCGCCAGAGACAAAGAAACAGACATTTTCTTCCGCTTTTACCCGGACCGAGCCCTCAAGCACCGCGCCAATGCCGATGCAGGCCGACGGCTCGGCCATAATCTTTCCCTCCGTCAGAAGAAGCTTCATCGCCTTGAGCGTATAGGCGTCGCTGACCGGATAAACACCGTCCACATTTCTCTGAATAACCGGGAAGCATTTGCTGCCCGGTGTCTGGCCGATGAGCGCATCGGCGACCGTGCTCTGCTGTGGGACCGTGACCGCCTCGCCCGCAGCAAGACTCTTGCTGTAGCGCGGCAGGGGCGCAGGCTCCGCGCCGTAGACGGCGGTGGACGGCGAGAGCGCTTTGACCGCAGTGGAAATACCGCTGATGAGTCCTCCGCCGCTGACAGGGACAATGACCGAGGCAAACGCCGGTCCCTGCTCGACAAGCTCCATGCCCGCCGTCCCCTGTCCCGCCATGATCCGCTCATCGTTGAACGGCGGAACAAGAACCGATCCGCGCTCGCGGCAGATGCTTTCAGCCACAGCCATGCGCTCCGAGGGTTCACACAAAACGACCTCGGCATCCAGCGCCTTAATGTTGTTGATCTTCAGCGCCGGCGCATTTTTCGGCATGACGATCGTCGCCTTCGCACCGAGCATTTTCGCGGCATAGGCCAAGCCGCGTCCATGATTCCCGGAGGAGGCCGCAACCACACCGCGGCCCAGCTCCTCCTTTGTGAGCGTAAGCATTCTGTTCATCGCGCCGCGCAGCTTAAAAGCGCCCGTGAGCTGCATGCAGTCCGCTTTGATGTAAACCCGGCAGCCCAGAAAGCGGTCGAGATTTTCAAGCCGGATCAGCGGTGTTTCCAGCACATAGGGGCGAATCCGCTCCCGCGCCTGCCGGATCTCCTGAATCGTGAAAGACATGCGAAAACCTCCTTATATTCTGTTTCTATCTGCAGCTTCGCCGCGCAGTAAAAACTGTGCGGCGAAGCTGTGTGAGGAAAAAAGTGTGTTTTCGTTATTTACTTGCTGGCAGCCGCGTGCGCCGCTTCGGGATCGTAGTTGGGATCGTCCCAGACAGCGGTGTTCAGGGCACCCTCCATACGGCAGACGCTGGTCGTGCAGACCATATCGCCGCAGATGTTGACGGTGGTAAGCATGACATCGATGAGAACGTAGCTGGCAAGGATCAGGCCGAATGCATCGGTGGGAAGACCGAACTGGCCGAGAATCATCAGCACGAAGATCGAAGCGCCTGCGGGGATGCCAGCCGCACCGATGGACATAATGAGCGCGAGGAACACGACCATGATAAGCTCACCGGCGGAGAAGTGCATACCGTAGATCTGCGCGGTGAAGAGCAGGCAGATGGGGATATTGAGTGCCGCACCATCCTGATTGACGGTGGAGCCGAGGGGCAGGGAGAAGCCGCCGATGGACAGAGGCACGCCGAGGTGAGACTCACACAGCTCAAGCTCCAGAGGAACCGTCGCAGCAGACGAAGTGGTGGAGAACGCCATGATAAGGACGGCGCGCATACGCTTGATGAAGCGGAAAATGTTGATCTTGCCGCAGATGGCCAGCAGAGCACCGTAGACCACGAGGATCTGGGTGAACATAGCGGCATACTCCGTGAGGAGGAACTTGCCGAGCGGGAGGATCACATCGAGGCCGTTGCTGCCGGCCATGTTGGCCATGAGGGCGAACACGCCGATGGGCGCGTACTGGAGGCAAATGTTGATCATCTTGAGGATCGCCGCATTGGAGGACTCAAGCAAATCGACCAGAGGCTTTTTCTTATCGCCCGTCAGGGAGATGGCAATACCGAAGAGGATCGCAAAGAAGATGATGGACATGAGGTTCGCGTCCGCCATCGCTTTGATGATGTTGGTGGGGATGATGCCGACGAGCGAGTCGACGATGCTGGGGATGGTCTTCTCAACCGCGCCGGTCGTTTCAGCCGTGAAGCCGATGCCCGGCTTGATGATGAGCGCCCAGAAGATGCCGACCACAGCTGCTGCCGCGGAGGTAAGGCAGTACCAGACGAAGATCTTGATGCCGATGCGGCCGAACACCTTCAGGTCGGCGACCTGTGCAATCGCCAGCGTGATGGAAATAAAGATAACGGGAACCATGCACATTTTCAGCAGGTTAACAAATACCGTGCCGAAGGGCTTGATCCAGGTGATGGCGGGGCCGGCAATGATGCCGACAATCAGACCAAGTGCCATACCGATAAGCATTTTTGCAGACAGTCCAAGCTTTTTCTTCTGTGATTTCATGTGTTTTCTCCTTTACCTTTTTATCATCCGCGCAGTCCGGAGACATACGCCGCAATGCGTTTTGCGCCCTCGCGCAGGTTTTCCTCGCTGTTGGCGAAGGAAATGCGGATATTGCCCTCGCCGTGCTGGTCGAACGCCGTGCCGTAGGTCGTCGCCACGCCGGTCTTTTCCAGCAGGCCGAAAACGAAGTCACTGCTGTTGACACCAAGCTTGCTGATGTTGGGGTACATATAAAACGTACCGTCGGGAACACGGTCAAGCGCGATGCCGTCGATCTCCCGCAGAAGCCCGGCAAGCACATCGCGGCGGCGTTCATACTCCTGCCGCATGGCCTCCACATCATCCGCGCTGTTGTCCAGCGCCTCGACCGCGCCAGCCTGTGTAAAGATGGGCAGACAGGTGGTGGAATACTGATGCACTTTGAGCATTGGCAGAATCAATCCCTCGTCGGCGGCGACATAGCCCAGACGCCAGCCCGTCATCGCATAGGCCTTGGAAAGGCCGTTGATGGTGATGGTACGATCCTCCATACCCGGGATCGAGGCAATCGACACATGCTCCGCACCGCCGTAGATCAGCTTTTCATAAACTTCATCGGACACAACAATCAATCCATGCTCGATTGCGAGCTTCGCAATGTCCTCAAGCAGCTCCCTCGGATAGACCGCGCCGGTCGGGTTCGTCGGCGTATTGAGCAACAGTATCTTCGTGCGCGGCGTGATGGCCTTGCGGATGTCTTCGATATCCGGCAGCCAACCGTTTTCCTCGCGTGCCCGGACGATCACCGGCGTGCAGCCGGCCATTTTGGTCAACTGGATATAATTGATGAAGGTCGGCTCAATGATGATCATTTCCTCACCGGGGTCCAGGATGCCGAGCGTCGAGCACATCAGCGCCTCCGCGCAGCCGTTGAGAACCAGAATGTTCTTTTCCGGGTCCGCCGTGATGCCGTTGTCCCGCTGAAGCTTCGCGGCGATCGCCTTGCGGCAGTCCATCGTTCCGCGATTGTGCGCGTAATGCGTTTCGCGCCTATTCAGGGAGGCAATCGCCGCATCAATGATGTGCTGCGGCGTATCAAAGTCCGGCTCGCCGACCTGCAGCTTGACGACGGAGCGTCCCTCCTTCGCCATTTTGTTGGCCAGTTCGCCGATCTCTCGGATCTTTGATAGCTGGATCTCCTCCATGTGATTTCTCAACTGCATGAATCCATCTCCTTTGCTCTCGCCCATATGCTTACTAATATTCTGTTCAGGCTGTATAATCACATGCTTTCCCGCCTTGTATTCTATGTTAATTTTGTATTTTCACAGCCGAAATTTGTGCATATTACGCAATTTAAGTTAAGTGTTTTATCATCTCTTATTGCAACTTAACTTTATTGATTTTATACCACATCATTAAGAACTTGTAAAACAGATTATTTTCTGATATAATATCGACAAAATAGATATTATCATATTTTATCGGAAGATTTGTATACTTTTATCGAATATAGAAGAGGTGGGCACAATGGATATCAATTATATTAAAGCTTTCGTCAGTCTTGTCGATCACAAAAGCTTTACGCGCGCGGCGGACGCCCTTTTCATCTCTCAGTCGACTCTGAGCTACCGCATCGACCACCTGGAAAAGGAACTGGCGACACCGCTCATCACCCGCTCGCGTGGCAAGAAGTCCTTCGAGCTGACACAAGCCGGCATGGAATTCATTCCACTGGCCGAGCGCTGGCTCATGCTCGCGCGTGACACGGCGCACTTCAAGGACGACACGCATCAGCGTATACTGTCGATCTCCAGCGTGGAAACCATCTCCTTTCTGTTTGCCGACCTGTATGCCCAGATCAGCGAGGAAAAGCCCTTCATGCTCTCGCTTCACTCCGCTCAGTCTGGTACGATCATCGACGCAGTTGAAACGCAGGCAATCGACATTGGCTTTACCGTGCGCGAGCGCGTCAGCCGAAACGCCCGGATCGTCCCCATCTTTTCAGAAAAGCATTATCTGATCGGCTGTCTGGACAGCGACCATTCTGTTATCGATCCGCGGACGCTCGACCCGAGCAAGGAGCTGCTCACAGACTGGGGCACCTCTTATCGTGCTTGGCATGACGCGTACTTTGGTCCCGGCCACCGCCCTCTTGTCGAGATTGAAACAGCGTACAACGTCTGCAACTATTTTGCCGACGGCGTCTGGTGCATCGTCCCTGCCTGCGCTATCCATTTCCTGCAAGCCAGCGCCGCCGCATACGGCCACAACGTATCGGTCTACGAAATGTTCAACCCACCGCCTGACCGCATCTGCTACAAGGTCATCAGCTATGCCCCGCGGCCAAACCGCGCCGAAAATATCCGGTACTTCGAGGAGCGTCTGGACACCTTTCTTAAAGAACACGACCTGCATCTTTGAGCATTTCAAATAAATCCGGCAGAAAAACGCGCCGGCTGCCATATGGCAGCCGGCGCGTTTGCATTGCTGTTCAGTTTTTTGCGCTGCTCTCGCTGCGCACAAATTTACCGGGCGAGCAGCCCATGTGGCGCTTGAAAGCGCGGATGAAGTGCGTTCCATTGTGGAAGCCCACCTGTTCGCCGGCTTCCTGCACGCTCATGCCGCCCTGAAGCAGAGAACAGGCACGCTTGATTCGGTACATGATAATATACGAGCCGATGGAGAAGCCCGTCGCGTCCTTGAAGATCTGGCTCAGACGCGATTTGCTGATGAAAAGGTCGTTTGACATTTTCTCCAGCGTGATGTCATTGGCGTAGTTCGTGTGGATATACCGCAGCACCTCACCCACGCGCCCGTCGCTCTCGACAAGCGGGTGCATCACCTCGTCCTGACTTTCGATCAGCCGCGCCGTAAGCAGCAGAAACTGCTCAAGCCGGATCTTACGCTCGATCTCCTCGCCGAACTCACCGGTCCGCTCCTTGAGCAGGCTGGAGAGCGTCAGCAGCATGTTCATCAGCAGCTCATCCGGCACCTGACAGATGCGCGGCGCAGAGCCAAACACCTCCTCCATGCTGATGCTCTGCGTCGACATCTGGCGCAGAATATCAGCCGGAAAACGGATCGTGTATCGCTCATAATTCTGATTTCCCTTGCAGAAGCAGCGATGGATCTCAAACGGCGGCAGCACAAACAGCGTGCCGAAGCGCAGCTGATAGCCGCGCTCACGCACGAAAAACTTACCGTCGTTGGTCAGGGATATCAGGATCTCATACTCCTCGTGAATATGAGACGTCGGGTTTCTGTCCTGTGAATATTTTGAGACCTCAAAACAGTCCTTCATGAAGCGTTTCCTCCTGTTTCAGCCCTGTCGGCCGCTCCGAGCGGGTGCGGCCTTCCGGTCAGCGGGCAGTGTATACGGCGGGCCGCCGCATCAGCGGAAATTCTCGTGTGCGTACTTGAGCAGCTCCTCGCGGAAGTCGGGGTGTGCGATGGATGCCATCGCCTCGGCGCGTTCGCGCAGGCTCTTGCCGGAAAGGGAGGCAATGCCGTACTCGGTCGCAACATACTGGATCATCGTGCGCGGCGCGGAGATCGTGCTGCCGCCCGGGATCGTCGCCACAATGTTGCTCTTGCGCTCGCCGTCCTTGGTCACGCGGGAGGAGTTGATGCAGATAAAGCCTTTACCGCCCTTGGAGCGGAACGCACCCTCAAGGAAGTCCATCTGGCCGCCGATGCCGGAAAGCTGGCGAGTGCCGGCGCTCTCGGCATTCTCCTGACCCATCAGGTCAAGCTGCACGCCGCCGTTGATGCTGATGACATTGCTCAGCTGAGAGATGCGCTCGACCGAGTGGATGTAATCCAGATCGCCGGGATGGAAGATCTCCGGTTCCGCGTCCAGCCAGTCGTAGAGCGCCTGAGAACCCATGGCGAGGTTCCACGCGGAAAGACCGGTATCCAGCTCCTTGCGGGCGTTGGTCAGCTTGCCGGCCTTGTAGAGTTCAAGGAATGCATCGCTGATCGTACCGGTGTGGCAGCCGAGATCCTTCTTATCGGACTCAGCAAGCATCTTCGCAACGGTGTAGGGCACGCCGCCCACACCGAGGGAGAGCACTGCGCCGTCAGGGATCTGGTCAACGACCAGCTTTGCGATGGCGATATCCGTCTCGCTCGGATCACGGTAGGAGCGCACAGGCAGCGGCTCGTGCGTGCCCTCAACAACGTAGTCCGCCTCGGATAGATGGACACGGTGAGAGCCGTTGACGCCCTGCAGCTTAGGATAGTGCTCGTTGATCTCGAAGATGACCGTGCGGGCGCTCTCGAAAATCGTGCGCCAGGCGTAGTTGGAAATGCCGAGACCGCAGTAGCCCTGCTCGTCGGGCTGAGAGACGGGAACGAACGCCACATCGCAGCGGATGTGCTTATCGCGGTAGAGATACGGCAGAGAGCGCAGAATGGTGGGCATGAACTTCACCAGACCGCGTGTCTGAAGCTTGCGCTCGTAATCGCCGATGTGCCAGCTGTAGTAAGTGAAGCTCTCCTGCTCGGTGTCACTCTCCACGACCTCGATGCGCGGGCGGATCACAAGACCGCCGCGAACCTTGACATCCTTCACCTCGCCCTTGCGCGCGGCAAGCGCCTTATCCAGCAGCTCCGGAAAGCCTGCGCCAAAGCCGTAGTCCACCCAGTCGCCGGACTGCACGGCCTTAACGGCCTCCTCCGGCGTAACGTATTTGATCTGATGCTCTTGCATAGCAGTATCCTCTTTCTGTTTTTCAATATTGTAATGCCGGTATCCATCCGGGACGCAGCGTAGCGCCGGACAGCGGCAGATGTGCCGATATCATGATTATATGAAAAAAATGTTGAAAATTGCAACAGTTAATTTTTTCAGGCGGCGCAGTTTTTACTTTTCCGCCAGCCGCAGTTGAAAAACAGGGCTGCGCAGGTGGCAAGATCCCTGCGCAGCCCCCACCTCATGACGAGGTCGTTTGCATAATCAGAAGGTGTACTCCACGCCGAAGGTCTTTGCCATTTCCTTGAAGTCGTTCAGGGTGGCCTCAGAGAGATCGATGCCCTCCTCCAGCGCGAGCTTGGTCTTATTGTCCTCGATCTCGCCCGGGATCAGAACGCCCTTGGAGCCAACAGCGGGACGGCAGGCCTTGATCACGTCAAAGAGCGCGTCAACACGCTTCTTGAAATCGTCGAGGGAGCAGTACTTGGAAATATCGATGCAGCCCATGAAGTAGCCGACGTTCGTCATCTTATCCGTGCACTCGAAGAAGCGCGGGATGTCGACATCCATGTCGGAGCCGCTGAGTGCATAAGAGAGGATGGAGACGATCAGCTCGAAGGCATAGCCCTTGTGCGCGCCGAAGGGCAGCAGAACGCCCTTGTTGGCGGCAGCCGCATCCGTGGTGGGAGCGCCGTTTTCATCCAGTGCCCAGCCCAGAGGAATGTCGCGGCCTTCCTTCATGGCCAGCGCGATAAAGCCCTTGGCGGCAACGCTGGTGGCAATATCCAGAACCAGATTGGGGTGCTTCTCAGCGGGGATGGCAATGGAGATCGGGTTCGTGCCGAGCAGCGGATCAGCGCCGCCGAACGGAGCGACCAGTGCGGGAGCGTTGGCAAAGCTAAAGCCGATCATGCCTTCCTTCATGGCCATCATGGGGTAATAAGCGCCCAGACCATAGTGGCAGCCGTTGTGGACAGAGGCAAAGCAGGCACCGGACTCCTTGGCCTGCTCGATGCACTTGTTCATCACGATCGGCGCGGCGACCATGCCGACAGCGTGCTTGGCATCAACCACAAAGGAGGTGGGAGAGGTCTGCTTGATGTCCATGTCCTCGCCATTGGTCGCAGTGCCCTTGAGCATGCGGTCGCAATAGTCCTTCATGTGCGTCGTGCCGTGGGTGCGCTGGCCGCGCAGGTCAGCTGCAAGCAGAACGTCAACACAGGTCGCGGCGTTCTCGTGAGAGAGGCCAGCCTTTTCCCAAACCTGCTCGCAGAAGCTGCGAATTTGTTCAACAGGATATTTCATCGTGCTACTCCTTTACAAAAGATCCGTATACGTTATTTCAGGATTAATCCAGGCTCAGGCCGAGGTCGAGAGCTTTGCCGTTGATGGCGACGACCTTGTCCTTGCCAGCGAAGCGGTGTGCGAAGGCCTTCATAACGCTCTCCTTGTGGAGCAGGCCGCAGCGCTTCATCATCAGACCGAGAGCGATGGTGTTCATGGTCTGCATATTGCCCAGCTCAATACTCATGGCACGGAAGTCATAGCCGATGTGCTCACCCTTGGCGCCCTCGGCGGGCTTGACCATCTCGGTATCGTAGAAGATCTTGGTGTGATCGCCGAACTTGTCGACATACTTATCGTAAGCGACCTGCGCAAGGCAGAGGATGATGTCGGGGCTCTCCACGTTGGGATAGCCGATGGGCTCGTCGGAGATGATGACGTCGGTCTTGGTAAAGGTGCCGCGGGTCTCGGAGCCGTAGGACGCAGTCAGAGTGGCGTTGAGACCCTCTTCAAACAGGGCAGCCGCCTGGCACATGATCTCGCCGGTGGAGATCAGACCCTGGCCGCCGACGCCGCTGAGTACGATTTCAGTTTTCATTGTTTAACCCTCCACGCTCTGCGCGTCAATGATGCGCTTATACTTGGTGTAATAATCTTCGCGGGGCTTGTTGACAAGGCAGCCGGTGATGATCTTGCCCTCAAGCTCCTCTTCGGTCATCTTGTTGGCCTTTTCAACAGGAACACTCTGCTCGTTCATCAGCTTCATCATGCGAGCGGCCTCGCCCTGCTTGTTGTAGCGGCCGTAGTGGGTCGGGCAGGCGGACATGACCTCGATCATGGCAAAGCCCTTGGTGTTCATACCGTCGATGATGAGCTTGCGCATCTGGACGGGGTTGTAGGTCGTGGCACGGGCAACATAGGAAGCGCCGGCCGCAGCAACGAGCTTGCACAGGTCGAAATTCGGCTCGATGTGGCCGTAGGGAGAAGTCGTGGTGATGCTCTTCTCCGGCGTGGTGGCAGAATACTGGCCGCCGGTCTGGCCGTAGTTGTAGTTGTTGGAAACGATCGCGGTCAGGTTGATGTTGCGGCGCGCGCAGTGGATCAGGTGGTTGCCGCCGATGGTCGCGCCGTCGCCGTCACCCATGGTGACAAGAACATGCAGATTGGGGTTGCCCAGCGCAACGCCGGTCGCAGCGGCCAGCGCGCGGCCGTGGGTCACGTGCATGCAGTTGATGTCCAGATAGTCGTCCACACGGCCAAAGCAGCCGATGCCGGAAACGAGAGCGATGTCGTGCTTATCCCAGCCCTGTTCGGCAAGGCAGGCGGCAATGGACTGAAGAACAATGCCGTGGCCGCAGCCTGCGCACCAGGTATGGGGGAGCTTGTCAAAAAGCATATAATCCTTATAACTGGCCATGATTACTTCTCCTCCTCCTCATAACTGTCGATGATCTGCTGCGGGGTGATGAGCATACCGTCGGTACGGTTGGCCTGAACGACCTTGCAGCCATAGTCGTTGAACTTGCGGACTTCGCCGGCGAGCTGGCCGAGGTTGAGCTCAGCCACCACAACGGTCTTGGCCTGCTTGAGAGCCGCACGGATCTCCTTTTCGGGCATGGGCCAGACGGTGACGAGCTGGAGCATACCGGCCTTGACGCCTTTCTCACGCAGCTTGTCCACCGCGGTGATGGAGCTGCGGACGGAGCAGCCGAAGGAGATGATGACGACATCGGCATCATCGAGCTTATAGGAGCGGGTGATGGTGATATCGTCCACATTCTTCTCGATCTTGTCGGTCAGATAGTGGGTCACACGGTTGATGTTGGCGGGGTTGGGGCCAAACTCACCCTTTTCGTCATGGGTGGAGCCGGTGGTGCGCATGAGCAGCTCGGGATCGCCGACATAGGTCATGGGAACAGGCATGTTGGTCGCATAACCGTAAGGACGGAAGTCCGCCTGCTTGGTGCCCTCGGGAGGCGTGGCGCGGTTGATGATCTCGCTGGGATCGGGAGTGTAGAAGGTCGCGCTCTCACGCAGATGGCCGATGACCTCGTCAGCGAGGAAGACGACCGGAGTACGATACTTCTCAGCGAGGTTGAAGGCGGTAATGGTCAGGTCAAAGCAGTCCTGCACGGAGGAGGGGCTGATGGCGATGATGCTGTGATCGCCGTGCACACCGTAACGCGCCTGCATCAGGTCGGCCTGTGCGGGCTTGGTGGCAGCACCGGTGGAGGGGCCGGAGCGCTGAACGTCAACGATCACGCAGGGCAGCTCAGACATAATGCCGAGGCCGAGGTTCTCCTGCATCAGAGAGAAGCCCGGGCCGGAAGTGGCGGTGTATGCCTTCTTGCCGGCGAGAGAAGCGCCGAGCATAGCCGCCATAGAGGAGATCTCATCCTCCATCTGCACGTACAGACCGCCGTTCTTGGGCAGCTCGCGGGAAGAACCCTCGGCGACCTCAGAACTCGGAGAGATGGGATAACCGGCATAGAACTTGGCGCCGGCAGCCATAGCACCGGCAACGATCGCGTCGTTGCCTTCCAGAAATACCTTATGTTCGTTGGTTCTCATTTCTGTACCTCCACGTCGATGGCGAAATCAGGGCATCTGAGTTCGCAAAGCTTGCAGCCGATGCAGTCTTCGATGCGGGCCACGACCGGATCACTGCCGGTCTCCTGATCGAAAACGTGCTTCGGACAAAGTGCTGAGCAGATACCGCACTGCTTGCAGCGCTTTTCGCTGATCGTGATTTTGATTTCCTTGCTCATTGTCACAGCTCCTTAATTGTTGTTCCGAATGGTTTGATTTTGCACGTGTGTTTTGAAAGGGTTTTCATGCATGTGTACACTACCGCGCACGTTTTCAATTGTCAATTCGTTTTCCCTTTTGTCGGAAAATATGTAAGCTTTTCTGGAAAAAATGCAAGGCAAAAACACATAAAAATATGGCTGGCTTACGATAAAATACATGCTATATCCACACATTTTGACCATAAGCCAACCATATTCAGTCCTTTTATTAGACGTTTTTTGCAGAAAAGCGCAGTTGGATCAGTACGTCAGGTGGAACGCAAATCCCTCAAATTCCACGTCCAAATAGGCAAACGTAATGTGCCCATTTTCATCGCGCTTTACGGTTTCCTCCACCAGTCCGATCCCTTTTTCCGCAAAATATTCGACCGCACGGTCGATATTCTCGGTGTAGAGTCCGACATGTCCCTTCTTGCCGCGCCGATCATGCTTCATGATCTCAAAAAGATCGCCGGCAAAAATATGCGCGTCGTTTTCGTGTCCATCTTCCAGTCCGAAAAGCGCGCAAAGCTTCTTCTCCAGCACCCGGGCCTCCTGCTCGCTTCCTGTCGTGATGCCGACATGCTTGATCCTGAATTTCGGTGCCTCCATCATATATGCTCCGTCTCCTTTCGCGCCGCGCGGAACCGCCGCGGGCGTCACTTGATGGCAACAGCATATGCTATGATGAGAAAAAAAGCAAGCCATGCTTTGCTTCGGCCCTGCCATCGAAAGAACATATGTCATATTTCTCGCAAAAAACAGACAAAAATTCCTGTTTTTCATGAATCTATTGTTTTTTGATCGTATTCCACCTAAAATAGCGCATGGTTCAAACAATACCCGTTCAGTTTATTATTTAAATAAGGAGTGTACTGTTATGAAAATAGCGATTATGGGCACCGGCGCAATGGCCTGTCTGTTCGGCTCCCGCATGATTCAGTCCGGCCACGAGGTCTGGCTGGTGAGCGGCTGGAAGGAGCAGGTCGAGACGATCGAGAAGAACGGCCTGATCCTGCGTGAGAAGGAGCACGAGGATGTCATTCTCCATCCGCACGTCACGCTGCATGCCGAGGATGTTGTTGCCGGCGGCACCGCATATCCCGATCTGGTGATGATCTCCAGTAAGGGTTATCAGACCCGCCGCACCGTCACCAACGCCCTGCCGATCATCGGGCCCGAGACCCGCGTGCTGACGCTGCAAAACGGCATGGGCAACGCCGACACCATCGCCGAGTTCGTTCCCGCCGAGCACGTCTTCTTCGGCGCTGCCAGCATCGCGGCTGACGCACCCGCACTCGGCGTTGTGTGCGACACCACAAACCGCAACCGTTCCCCGCTCATCAGCATCACCCCATTCACCCGTCAGGACGATCCCTTCTGCAAGACGCTCGGCGGCCTGTTCACCTCCATGGGCTACTCCACCGACGCTTCCGTCGCGGCGGAGAAGTTCGTGTGGAAGAAGCTCTGCCTGAACTCCTGCGGCAACGCGCTCGCCGGCATCACGCAGCTCTCCAACCACATCTACGCCAACGATCAGGACGGCTTTATCATGCTCAACCACATCTGCGCCGAGTGCTGCGCCGTCGCTAACGCCGAAGGCATCGCGCTGGATTACGATGAGCTGCGTGCCTTCGTTCAGGCCACCTACTACAATCAGCATCACTATGTCTCCATGTGCCAGGACATCCACAACAAGCGTCCGACCGAGATTGACACCATCAACGGCATCATTGTCCGCGAGGGCCGCAAGTTCGGCATCCCCACGCCGGTCAACGAAACGTTGGTCCATCTTGTTCACATGATCTCCAATCACTACGCAGATCAGTGGGTGTAATCCTGATTTTTTTCGTCCTCTTCTCTGACACAGCGTTATGAACTACGCCGTGCCACGAGTTTTGTGCAATATGCACAGTGGTTGCTTTATAATAAATTTATACCCAATAATTGCCAGTCGAATTTGCTTGCAATTCTGCTGAAAAAATTAACCTATCTTCCTGTTCAGCCAAAAGAGAATTGACATTTTGTCGTGTATTTTTAATAATTTTTCATACGTCAAGTAGACATGGCAAACACGAAGAAATCACACGGAGGTGTCTACCTAAATGATTGATAAGCCGTATCTGAGCAACGAGACCGTCGGCGGCATGGAACGCGGCGGCAATCGCTCGTATCTCTATGCGCTCGGTCTTGACCAGAAGGAACTGGAAAAGCCGTTTATCGGCATTGTCAACTCCTGGAGCGCGATCCATCCGGGCCACGTTCATCTGCGCACGCTGGCAGCGGCGGTGGCAGAGGGCGTTCTGGCTGCGGGCGGCCGTCCCTTTGAGTTCAACACCATCGGCATCTGCGATGGTATTACGCAAGGCCACGAAGGAATGAAGTACGTTCTTCCCAGCCGCGAGATTATCGCGGACTCTGTCGAGGTCATGGCCAGAGCCCACCACTTCGACGGTCTTGTGCTTCTGGCAAGCTGCGATAAGATTGTCCCCGCCATGGCGCGCGCTGCGGGCCGTCTGAACCTGCCCTGCGTGATCGTGACCGGCGGCCCGATGCACGCCGGTATCTATAAGGGCAAGGATTTTGCAGGCTACCAGCTTCGCGAGGCCGTTTCCCAGCTCGCCTCCGGCGAGATCAGCGAAGCAGACTACTGCGAAATGGAGCAGTGCGTCTGCACCGGACCCGGCTCCTGCCCCATGATGGGCACGGCGAACACGATGTCCTGCCTGATGGAGCCCCTCGGCCTCTCCCTCCCCGGCTGCGGCACCGCGCACGCGACCGATGCCAAGAAGATCCGCATTGCCCGCCGCAGCGGCGAGCTGGTCATGGATCTTGTCCGCGAAAACCGCCGTCCGCGCGATTACATTACCCGCGAGACGTTCCTCAACGCCATCACGGTCGATATGGCCATCGGCGGTTCCACCAACAGCACCATTCACCTTCCCGCGATCGCGCACGATTTCGGCGTTGAGATCTCAGCGGATGACTTCGAGCGCGCCAGCCGCGCAACGCCGCATCTTGTCAACGTCCGCCCGAGCGGCAAGTACACGCTCTGGGAGCTCGAGTTGGCCGGCGGCATTCCCGCGGTCATGGGCGAGCTGGGCGAAGAGCACCTGAATCTCTCCCTTCCCTGCGTGACCGGCCAGCCTTGGCGCGAGGTGCTCAAGGGTGCGCACAGCGCAAACCACGATGTTCTCTCCACGCTGGCTGATCCTCTGCACCCGCAGGGTGGTCTCGCCATTCTCAAGGGCAACCTTGCCGAGGAAGGCGCAGTTGTCAAGCAGAGCGCCGTTCATCCCGATATGCTGGTTCATACCGGCCCCGCGCGTCCGTTCAACTGTGAGGAGGACGCGATCGCCGCGATCCGCGCCGGTCAGATCAACCCCGGCGATGTCATCGTCATCCGCTACGAGGGCCCCAAGGGCGGTCCCGGCATGCGTGAAATGCTCTCCGCCACCACGGCTCTGGTCGGTTCCGGTCTCGGCACGACCACCGCACTGGTGACCGATGGCCGGTTCTCCGGCTCCACGCGCGGTCCCTGCATCGGTCATGTGTCCCCCGAGGCTTGTGTCGGCGGCGTGATCGGTCTGGTCGAGCCGGGCGATATGATCACGCTCGACATTCCCGGCCGCAAGCTGACCCTTAATGTCTCCGACGAAGAGCTGGAGCGCCGCAGAGCGAACTTCAAGCCACTCAAGCGCAAGGTGGAAAGCTCTTATCTGCGCCGTTACGCGGCGTCCGTGTCCAGCGTCTGGAAGGGCGCCGTGCTCGACGAGTGCGAGGACAAGCAGTAACTCTGTAAGCACAAACTCATTGAAAATCGCTAAAGAGGTGCAATATACAGCATGACAGAAATCGAACACATTCTTGCCCCTATCGAACTGCCTGAGATCGTCAAGGTCCGTCAGAAGTTCGACGATCTGGAGCTTGCCGATCCCGGCAAGGTTCTCACGCAGAAGCTCAATGACCGCGGCCTTGACATCAAGCCCGGCCAGCGCATCGCCATCACCTGCGGCAGCCGCGGCGTTGACAAGTATCCTCTGCTCATCAAGACCACGGTGGACTTTGTCAAGTCCAAGGGCGGCCAGCCCGTTCTGATTCCCGCAATGGGCAGCCACGGCGGTGCGACCGCCGAGGGTCAGCGCGAAGTTCTGATCCACAACGGCATCACCGAGGAGGCCATGGGCGCGCCCATCCTTTCCTCCATGGAGGTCGTTGAGATCGGCACCAGTGACCGCGGCCTGCCTGTCTACATCGACAAAAACGCCTATGAGTGCGACGGCATCATCCTGCTCAACCGCGTCAAGTGCCACACGGCCTTCCGCGGCGCGATCGAGAGCGGTATCACCAAGATGACCGCCATCGGCCTTGCCAAGCAGAAGGGCGCAGAGATGACTCATATTCTCGGCTTCGAGAATATGGCACAGAACATTCTCTCCGTCGGCCGCGTCACGCTTTCCACGCTCAACATCGTCTGCGGTATCGGCACCGTGGAGGATGCGTTCGGCCACCTCGCCGAGGTTCACGTCCTCAAGCGCGACGAGATTCTCGAGGAGGAGCCCAAGATCCTCAAGCGCGCCAACGAGCTCATGCCCCGCTTCTATGTGGACGAGTCCGATGTGCTCGTGATGATGGAAATGGGTAAAGATGTCTCCGGTTCGGGTCTCGACAGCAACCTCATTGGGCGTTATAATGTTCCCGGTATGACCGGCGGTCCCCGCTTCCGTGCGTTGTGCGTGCTCGATCTGACCGACGCCTCCAACGGCAACCCCAACGGCATGGGTCAGGCGGACTTCGCCTCCGGCCGCTTCTATAAGAAGATGGATCCGAAGCTCGCCTACGTCAACGCTCTGACCTCCACCGCCATCGGCACCGCAAAGATGCCCATGATCCTCGACACGGATAAGGAAGTCGTTCAGGCAGCCGTCAAGTTCTCCGGCAAGCCCGACCGCAAGAAGGCCAGTGTTATCATCGGCGTTTCCACGCACGAGATGGGCGAGGTTTACATGTCCCGCGCCGCGCTGGATCTGGTCCCCGAGCAGTTCAAGGATCGCATCGAAGTCCTCGGCGACTTCATGCCCATTCCCTTTGACGAGGAAGGCAACCTTCGTCTTTTCAAGCAGGCTTGAGCCTGCGCGTCCCCCACTCCCCTTTGAAATAGCCAGAGATCACTCTGCTATTTAATAAACACAAGAAAATTGAAAGGAAGCAAGACTCATGAACAAGAAAATCCTCGCACTCTTCCTTGCCCTGGTCATGACCATGTCCCTGGTCGCCTGCGGCAACAAGAGCGACACCCCCAGCACCGATGGTGAACAGACTGCCACCGACGGCGCTCCCGCCTCCCCCTACACCATCCAAATCTGCGGCGCTACCTCCGGCGGCACCTACTTCCTGATTGCAAACGGCCTGTGCCAGCTGCTCAACGACAAGGCTCCCGAGTGGTTCAAGGCTTCCGCTCAGTCCACTGCCGGTACTCCTGAGAACATCCGTCTGATGCAGGAAGGTGAGACCGACTTCGCGTTCGGTCAGGCCGGCGTTGTCAAGCAGGCTCTTGAAGGCCAGGGCGCTTTCGAGGGTGAGACCTTCGACAACATTTCCTCCGTCACCTATGTTTACCCCAACGTCATGCAGGTCGCTGTTTCTAACAAGTCCGGCGTGAATTCCTTCGCTGACTTCAAGGGCAAGACCTTCTGCGCCGGTGCTTCCGGTTCCGCTACCGAGATCAACACCCGCGACATGTTCGCCGCCTGCGGCATTTCCTACTCCGATTCCAACATGGAGTACACCTCCGAGAGCCAGTCTGTTGAGCTGTTGCAGAACGGTCAGGCTGATGGTGCGAACCTGATCGCCGCTGTCGGTGCCGCTTCCGTCACCGAGCTTTACTCCACCGGCGATTATCACCTGCTCTCCTTCTCCGATGAAGAGCTTGACGCCATCTGCTCCTACAGCGATGCTTACTACAAGTACACTATTCCTGCCGGCACCTATGCCAACCAGAACGAGGATATCCACACCTTCGCTGTCGCTAACTACATCTTCTGCCGTTCCGACATGGACGAGGATGCCGTTTACAACTTCGTCAAGACCATCTATGAGAACCTTGATCAGGTTTACGAGATCCACTCCATCTGCGCGAACAACATCGCTCTCGAGAACTGCACCAACGGTATGACCGCTCCCCTGCATCCCGGCGCTGAGAAGTACTACAAGGAAGTCGGCGCGATCTAATCCCCCTCTTGGGTAAACTTCATTTATCGCAAAACCATTCCTCTTATTTCCCTCTTGGCTAATATTTTAATTGTTTACCCTCTCCTCTCATGTTTTGTGTCGAACAGGGGGCGGAAACGCCCCCTTCGTCACAAAAAAGCGAGGATCTCATTTGGAAGGAGATAACCTATGAGCGAAGAAAAAAAGGTTCAGGCGCAGGGTGCCGAAGAGACGAAGGCCCCTGTTCAGGCGCTTGACGACATCGAGATGCTCGATGTCGAGGAAAATCTGAAAAAATACGACTCGGAATCCGTCATGGTGGAAAACAAGGGCTTCATTGCCCGCCTTGTCACGGTGCTGGCCGTTGCAATGTCCATCTTCCACCTCTATCTGGCAAGTCCTTGGGGCACGATGCCCTCTGCGAAATCCCGCGCGATTCATCTTGGTTTTGTTCTCGCACTGATTTTTCTCAATGTCCCCATTGCTAAGAAAAAAGACGGCACGCTCGTCCAGTGTGTACCGTATGATTTAATATGCGCGATTCTCGGCTTTGCATGCAACGTTTATCTGACTTTCCGCATTGATCCTATTGCAGCCAATGGCGGCGTCCTGACGCAGCTTGACTACATCGTTTCTGCTGTTATCATCGTTCTCGTTCTGGTCGCCGGGCGCCGCAGCATCGGTACGGTCATGTGTATTCTGCCGATCCTGTTCCTGCTCTATGCCAAATTCGGCGCAGTCCTGCCCGGCATCCTGCATCACCGCGGCTTCAGCGTGATTCGTCTGCTCAAGCAGATGGTCACCTCCTCCGAGGGCATCTATGGTATCCCTCTGGGCGTTTCCGCATCCACCATTTTCCTGTTCGTTCTCTTCGGTGCGTTCCTGAGTGAGACCGGCCTGAGTGAGCTGTTCACCAATGTCGCTATGGCCATTGCCGGCGATAAGGACGGCGGTCCCGCCAAGGTTTCCATCGTCGCGTCCGGCTTCCTCGGCATGATCAATGGCTCTGCCGCTGCGAACGTCGTTACCACCGGTGCATTCACCATTCCTCTGATGAAGAAGCTCGGCTATGAGCCTCACTTCGCCGGCGCTGTTGAGGCGGTCGCCTCCACGGGCGGCCAGATCATGCCCCCCGTTATGGGCGCTGCGGCCTTCATTATGGCTGAGTACCTCGGCGTTTCCTATCGTACGATCATCGTCTTCGCCATCATCCCCGCGGTTCTTTACTATGTTGCCCTGTGGATTAACGTCGACCTTGAGGCCAAGCGTATCGGCCTGAGAGGCTACGCCAAGGATCAGCTCCCCAGCATCAGCAAGGAAATGAAAGAGCGTGGCCACATGCTCATTCCCGTTCTCCTGCTGATCGTTCTCCTGATGATGAACTACACCGCGTCTTTCGCCTGCTTCCTGAGCATCGTTGCGCTGTGCATCGTCAGCTCCTTTAAGAAGAACACCCGCCTGAACATCAAGAGTCTTATCAAGGCCCTTGAGAGTGGTGCTAAGCAGGGCATGAGTGTTGCTATTGCGACTGCTGTGTGCGGTATGATCGTTGGCATTGTCAACATGACCGGCCTCGGCCTTCAGCTTGCGAACATCATCATCAAGGCCGCCGGCGGCAACCTGCTGCTCACCATGGTTCTGACTATGATCGCCTGCGTTATCCTTGGTATGGGTATGCCCACCTCCGCCGCTTACATCGTCGCCGCTACGGTCGCCACCGGCGCCATGACCTCCCTCGGTGTTGAGAAGGCTGCAGCTCACCTGTTCGTTCTCTACTATGCGGCTCTGTCCGCCATCACTCCTCCGGTCGCTCTGGCTTCCTACGCCGGTGCCGGTGTTGCGGGTGCGAACCCCAACAAGGTTGGCTGGACGGCTGTCCGTATCGGTCTGCTGGGCTTCATCATCCCCTACATGTTCGTCTATTCTCCGCAGCTGATGATGATGCAGGGCTCCTGGTTCGAGATCCTGTGGAGCTTCATCAGCGCGTGCATCGGCTGCTTCAGCCTTGGCGGCGCCATGCAGGGCTACTACAACACCAAGCTCAAAATGTATGAGCGTGCGATGCTGCTCGCCGGTGCCCTGTGCATGATCAAGTCCGGTCTGCTCACTGACGCCATCGGCTTCGGCCTGCTCGCTCTGGTCTATCTGGTGCAGAAGAAGCGTGCACACACTCAGAAGGCAGCTGCCTGATCCGATTCCCGTTTATTCGCAAATCACTGTTTCATTTTTATCACAACAAAGGAGGGTACCAGTCCGCAAGATTGGTACCCTCTTATGCAAGGAGGAAAACACAATGAATAAGTTCGCCATCCGCCTGGAAAATGAGGACAATGTCGTCATTGCGCGTCACGACCTGAGCAAGGGCCTCTACATTGAGGAAGAGGATCTGACGCTGCTTGAGGATATCCCTGCAGGCTACAAGTGCGCCACCACGGACATTAAAAAGGGTGAGCCCATCCGCAAGTACAACACCGTTATCGGCTATGCCTCCTGCGACATCAAGAAGGGCGAGAAGGTCCATAACCACAACGATGAGTTCGATGCCCGCAAGGTCGATTACGCCTTCGGCGCGGACTGCCATCCGGTCGACTTCATCCCGCCCGAGGATCGCCGCACCTTCATGGGCATCAAGCGTGCGGACGGCCGTGTCGCCACCCGCAACTACATCGGTATTCTCGTGTGCAGCAACTGCGCGGCGACCGCTGCCCGCAAGATCAGCGAATATTTCACCGAGGAGCGCCTGACTGAGTATCCCAATGTCGACGGCGTTGTTCCCTTCATCACCGAGCTCGGCTGCGGCATGGAGCAGTCCGGTGAGCCTCTTGCTCTGCTCCAGCGCACAATCGCCGGTTTCATTCGCAATCCGAATATGGGCGCGTCCATTCTTGTCTCCCTCGGCTGCGAGCGCAACAACATCGATAAGCTCATGGATGCGCAGGATCTGCACGAAACGGATCTCTTCAAGCGCATGGTCCTTCAGGAAGTCGGCGGCACCAAGGAGGCCATTGTCAAGGGCATCGACATGGTCAAGGCCATGCTGCCCCTCGTCAACGACGTTCACCGCGAGCCCTGCTCCGCCGAGCATTTGTGCGTCGCACTCGAGTGCGGCGGCTCCGACGGCTTCTCCGGCCTGTCCGCTAACCCCGCTCTCGGCAAGGCCATGGATATTCTCGTACGCAACGGCGGCACCTGCATCCACTCCGAGACGACCGAGGTCTTTGGTGCTGAGCACATCCTCACCCGCCGTGCGGTTTCCGCCGAGGTCGGCCAGAAGCTCGTTGACCGTCTGAACTGGTGGCTCGTGCAGACCAAGGGCCGCGATTGCCAGATCAACGGCAAGGTCTCCCCGGGCAACAACAAGGGCGGCATCACCAACGTTCTGGAAAAGTCTCTCGGCGGCGTCAAGAAGAGCGGCACCATGCCCCTCAACGAGGTCTATGAGTACGCTTATCCCGTCACCACCAAGGGTGTGTGCTTCATGGACACCCCGGGCTATGACCCCATTGCCTCCACCGGTCAGATCGCCGGCGGTGCAAACCTGCTCTGCTTCACCACCGGCCGCGGCTCCTGCTTCGGCTCCGTACTGGTTCCCGTCATCAAGCTGGCAAGCAACACCCCGCTCTATCAGCACATGACCGGCGATATGGACATCAACTGCGGCACAGTGATCGACGGCGATCAGGATCTTGAGCAGCTTGGCGCCTACATCTTCGAGCAGATCCTTGAAGTCGCCTCCGGCCGCAAGACCAAGAGCGAGGAGCTCGGCGTCGGCGAGAGCGAGTTCGCACCCTGGCCCATCGGCGTTTTCGCCTGATTTTTGTTTTCCCCATTACTGACAATAAAAGGAGAGCAGGACTATGGAAATGAATCTGACCGGAAAGGTCGTTGTGATCACCGGCGGCGGCACGGGCATTGGCAAGGCCGCTGCGCTGGAGTTCCTCAAGGAGGGCTGTCATGTGGCGATCTGCGGCCGCCGCATGGAAAAGCTTGAGCAGGTCAAGGCGGAATATGCCGCGCTCGGCTACGAGCTGATGATCCGCAGCGTCGATGTGACGGACTATCAGGCCATGGTCGGTTTTGCCGACGCTGTCGCGCAGACCTACGGTCGCATCGACATCTGGGTCAACAATGCCGGCTCCAACCAGATCAAGAGCCTGATGGACTATGATGTGGAAGAGTTCCGTGGCATGACCGACAAGATCCTGGTTTCCGTATTCTCCGGCTGCAAGATCGCGGCCGAGCATATGCGCCGTCAGGGCGGCGGCGGTGTGATCCTCAACGCCTCTTCTTTCTCCGCCGTCATTCCGAATGCCGGACGCGCACCTTACAGTGCCTGCAAAGCCGGTGTTTCCTCTCTCACGCGCACCTTTGCCGCTGAGCTGGCCAAGGATCAGATCCGTGTGGTCGCCTATGTTCCCGGCATGACCGCGACGGAGATCTCCGCCAAGAATATCGCCATGAACGGTCCCCGTCTGATGCGCGATATTCCCCAGCAGCGCTTTGGCGCACCCGAGGACTGCGCCAAGCTGATGGTCTTTCTGGCATCTGACAATGCCAGCTACATCAACGGTACGCAGATCGAAGTGGCCGGTGCCAAGCTGTGCGTGCAGAATCCGCTCTACTCCTACGAAAACTGAGATTTGACTCAGGCGAAAGGCGCTCCCATTTGGGAGCGCCTTTCTTTTCGCCGGGATAATTTTCTCCTCGTCCTCATATCGTTAATCTGAAGGGGGCGATCCGGATGGCTGGACTGCGCGAAACAGCATCATTGCTTTTCCTGCTGTTCGGTGGATCAGCACTTCTCTTCTTCCCCTCTGAGAGCACAGCCGCCGCGCGGGACGCGCTGGCACTGTGCCTGCAAACGGTGCTGCCATCGCTGTTTCCCTTTTTCGTGCTCTCCTCTCTGTTGGTGCAAAGCCCTCTTTCCCGCGTGCTCAGAGCCGCAGCAGCAGGGCTGATGCGTCCCCTCTTCGGTGTGAGCGGTACAGGCTCAAGCGCGCTCATCCTCGGACTGTTGGGCGGTTATCCGGTCGGTGCAAGGGCTGCCGCCGAGTTGTATGCGCATGGTGAGATCGAGAAGGATGAGGCCGAGCAGCTGCTGGCCTTCTGCAACAATTCCGGCCCCGGCTTCTTTCTCAGCGTCTGCGGCGCATCTGTTTTCGCCAACAAAAGGGCCGGCGTTTATCTCTATCTCATCCATGTCTGCTCCGCACTGCTCACCGGCGTGTTCCTGCGCCGCCCTGCCTCTCCGCCGTCCCGGCGTGTCGATCACACCAAAGCCGCGCCTTTCGACCTCGTCGCGGTCTTTCCCGCGGCGGTGCAGTCCTCCTTTGCCGCCGTGTGGAATGTGTGCGGCTTTGTGCTGTTTTTCATGGTGCTGCTGCGGCTGATGCTGCTCATTCCGGCACTGACGCAGCTGCCTGTCCTGCCGCGCGCAGCGTTGTTCGGTTTTGTCGAAATGACAAATGGGGTCAGCTCTCTCCCGCCTACGCGCGCGGGCTTTGTCCTCTGCGCCGCCATCATGAACTGGGGCGGGCTGAGCGTGCAGGCGCAGACGCGTGCCATACTCGCCGATACCGGCCTGTCCACGCGCCGCGGTATCATGGGCAAGGCGGTGCAGACCCTTCTGGGACTTCCATTCGCCGTGCTGGCATCCGGATGGCTTTTTTGAAAACACTTGCGGCGAAAGCGCAGAGCGTATATACTAAAAAATACGGTTGAACGCCGCACGCTTTTATACTTTTGATGAAAGGCAGAGCCATGCCATGCCAACAGTTTTCCCCATCACTGATTTTGCCGCACCGGAGCTGGACATTTACGCCCGGCTGACGGAAAACCAGCTCGCAAACCGTGAAGATCCCTCACAGGGACTCTTTATCGCCGAAAGCCCCAAGGTCATTGATCGCGCGCTGAACGCTGGTTATGTACCGGTCTCCTTCCTGATGGAACCGCGCCATACGGAGACGCAGGCCAAAGATATCCTTGCGCGCTGTGAAGGCGTTCCGGTCTACACCGCGCCGCCGGAGGTGCTCCGACAGCTCACCGGTTTTCCGCTCACGCGCGGAATGCTCTGCGCGATGCGCCGCCGTCCCCTTCCTTCGGCTGAGGCCGTCTGCGCGCACGCAAGGCGTATCGCTGTGCTGGAGGACGTGATGAATCCCACGAATGTCGGCGCGATCTTCCGTTCTGCCGCCGCACTCAGCGTAGACGCCGTGCTGCTCACCAGCGCGTGCAGCGACCCGCTTTACCGCCGCGCCATACGTGTGAGCATGGGAACGGTCTTTCAGGTGCCATGGACATACCTTCCCGACGGAAGCTGGCCGAAAACACTCCATGCACTCGGCTTTACCACAGCGGCTATGGCATTGTGCGATGCCTCTCTCCCGCTCTACGATCCGGGGCTGAGAAAAGCAGAGCGGCTTGCCATCGTGCTCGGCACAGAGGGCGACGGCCTTGCCCCCGCAACGATCGCCGCGTGCGACTGCACAGTACGCATCCCTATGACGCACGGCGTCGACTCGCTGAATGTCGCCGCTGCCAGTGCAGTCGCGTTTTACCAGCTCGCTCTGCTCGCCTCTTTTCCGCCGGAGATTCAGATATAAGCGAAAAAAAATTACAGCCGCCGGGCAAGAAAACGGCGGCTGTAATTTTTTGGACTGCTCAAAGCAGCGTCTGCGTCAGCATCAGCAGGGAAATCACAAAAGCTGCCAATGCGAGCGACATCAGTTTACCCTTGAGCTTTTTCACACCATTCACGGAATCATTCCGCGAGGAGCTTACCCATTTCACGGCAGGCGTCGAACGTCGCATCATCCGGCGCCTCGCAGCAGATCACACTCTCGCACGCAAGGCTCACACCCGCGTCGGAGCAGTCGCTCTCCCAGGAGCGCATCCACGCGCCGTCGCCCCAGCCATAGGAACCGAAAAGCGCCACGCGCTTACCGCCGAGGCTGTTCTTGCAGCTGTTGAACATCGGCTCAAATTCCATCTCCTCGAGCACCTCGGAGCCCATAGCGGGGCAGCCGAATGCAACAGCGGAGAACGACGCAAGCTTGCCCGCGTCAACGGCGTCAGGCGTAAGCAGCTCAGCTTCCGCGCCCGCGCTCTGCATGCCCTCCAGCACCGCCTTGGCCATTGCCTCGGTGTTGCCGGTGCCGCTCCAATAAACAACTGCTGTCTTTTTCATAAAAATCATTTCCTTTCTCTTGATCAGGGCGTCCGTGCAGCGCATCGGAGGTACGATGCACGGACGTCTATTATATCAGACTGCCACGGCGAGCTGCTCAAGCCCCGAGCCTGCGCGCCAGAGTTCACAGTAGATATCGGTACATTTCTTGAATTGGGCGAACAGCTTCCGTGCCCGCGCTTCGTCGCCGTAGACCTTCCACATACCGGCGAGCTTATAGTTCTCCGCGCCGTTGTCGATAAAGCCCTTGACGTCCTCAGGCGGATAGCTGAGAAACAGCCCGACCTCATGGGGAAACTCATCACACTCGCACAGTCTTCGGCTGAGCCGGGCGACACAGCGCCCGCAGCTTCCGCAGGAATAACCGGCCTGCGTCAGCAGCTCATTTGCCAGCCCATCTTGAAGATCGCGGCGCAGCCGCGTAGGGCGGTAGAGGTAGAGCAGCACATGCGTCTCACCAAAGTGCAGCGGTAAAAGGCACAAGCCTTTCGGCACAAAGATGCCGTTGAGACGCCGCACTTCGCTCGCAAGCTGCTCCTTCGACTCATAAGGACAGCGAAACAGACTGCCAGTTTTCAGTCCGGCGAGTGTCGGCGCACATTGGCGCACGACCATTTCATCCGACATGCCGCTCTACCCTCCTTCCCATTGCGCATATGCTATGAGGTGTTTATGGTTAAGGCACTTTAACCATTTCCTTTCGGAAAGAGCGTCCCCCGACGCCCTATGGTCATAGTATACGCAAAAAGAAGAGCCTTATCCGCTCCAAAAAGAGTAGATAAGGCTCCAAAACGATTTTTGTGGTTTGCGGTTTTTATTCATCCTCGTCGGGCAGCAGATCTGTCATGCTCTCAAGGCTGATGGCAAGCGTGGACGCATTGTGCAGCAGTGCCGAAGTGGCAGGCGGCAGGATGCCGGCCACGCCGAGCACGATCAGCATGAGATTAAAGCCGATGATCTTGCGGTAATTGCCGTGGATGCGCGCCATGAGCGCGTCGCTCAGACGCTTGAGGATCAGCAGTGAGTAAAGATCGTCTGCGCCGACCGTAATATCGGCAACCTCACGGGCAATGGCCGCGCCGTCGCTGATGGCGATGCCGGCATCCGCCTCGGAAAGCGCGGGCGAATCGTTCACGCCGTCACCGAGCATGATGACGGTGCGTCCGGCCTTGTGCTCGGCACGGATAAAGTTTGCCTTATCCTCGGGCAGCACCTCGGCAAAATATTCATCCACGCCGACAGCGCGCGCCACCGCAGCAGCAGTCTTATGGTTGTCGCCGGTCATCATCACAAGCTTGGAAATGCCCTGTGCACGCAGGCCCTCGATCACCTCATGGGCCTCCTCGCGCAGCGGGTCCTCCACGCAGATGACCGCGGCGAGCTCGCCGCCGACTGCAAGGTATAGGTGCGAGTACTGTTCAGGCAGAGTGTCAAATTTCTCCTGCTCACCGTCAGGGATCACACTCTTTTCGTCCTCAAAGACGAAGTGGCGGCTGCCGATCACAACCTTTTCGCCATCCACACTGCTCGAAATACCGTGCGCAACGATGTATTCCACACGCGAATGGCGCTCCTCATGGCTCAAACCGCGGCTCGCCGCCTCCGCCACCACGGCCTTGGCCATGGAGTGCGGATAGTGCTCCTCCAGACAGGCCGCAAGGCAGAGCATATCGTTCTCCTCATGTCCGCCGAAAGTCACGACATCTGCCACGCGGGGCGCGGCGTGCGTGAGCGTGCCGGTCTTATCAAAGACGATCGTATCCGCCTTGGAAACGGCTTCCAGAAAACGCCCGCCCTTGACGGTCAGATGATACGTGCTTGCTTCCTTCATCGCCGAGAGCACGGCAATGGGCATGGAGAGCTTGAGCGCGCAGGAAAAGTCCACCATCAAAACGGCAAGCGCCCGCAGGGGATTGCGCGTGATCAGCCAGATGAGCGCAGTCGCGCCCAGACTGTAGGGCACAAGGGAATCGGCAAGATGGGACGCCTTATCTTCCGTGTTCGACTTGAGCTTTTCACTCTCCTCGATCATGTGGACAATGCGGTCATAGCGTCCGCTGCCCGCGCTCTTTTCCACGCGGATGCAGCAATCGCCCTCCTCGACGACCGTGCCGGCATAGACATAGCCGCCCGCTGTTCTGCGCACGGCCAGCGGCTCGCCGGTAATGCTGGCCTGATTGACCATCGCCTCGCCCGAGACGACCTTGCCATCGAGTGGGATCATGCCGCCGGTGCGCACGGTAATGCGGTCGCCGACCTGTATGTCGCCCACAGGGACAAGGACACTGCCCGCCTCCGTCTCCAGCCAAACCTTGTCGACATTGAGCGACATGGTCTGTGCCAGATCCGCAACGGACTTCTTATGCGTCCACTCATCGAGGATATCGCCCACGCCGAGCAGGAACATGATCGAACCGGCCGTATCAAAGTCGCCGCGCAGCATCGAGACGGTGATCGCCGTCGCGTCGAGCACAGGCACCTTGATCTTGCCGTGCATCAGGCAGGAAAGCCCGGCCTTGATATAGCGGGCCGAGCGTGCGCCGGCCAGCGCCGTGCGCAGCGGGTAGGGAAAGAAGAGCTTGCTGACTGCACGGCAGCAGACGGCAAACACAAGCTTGTCCTGATATTCACGCCCCAGCGCCCGGCTGCTGTGCTCGGGCGCAAGAGAGTCAGCCTTTTCATACGAAAAAGCTGCAAGTGCCGCGACAATATCCTCCCGCGCGCCGGAATAATGGATCACGGCGTCGCAGGTGCGGTCATAGACCGTGACGCTCTTCACGCCCCGGACATTGCGGAGATATGCCTCTAAAATGTCCGCCTGCCGCAGCGTCATCCGCCCCTGTGCGGCGCGGATGCGCAGCCTACCGGCGGATTCGTGCAGGATCGTGCATTTCATGGTTACTCCGCAGCCTTCTCCGACGCGTCCTCGATCACCTCAGCGGCCGTCTCCTCCGCGCGCTGCTCGTTGATGGCCTTTGCATCCGCAAGGATGTCCTCCGCGCCCTCACGCATGTTGGTCGCAGTCGTCATAACGCACTCCTTGGCGCGCAGCACAGCCGCCGTCGTCTGGGTATACGCCTTCTTCGCGTCCTTGCTGGTGAGAACCTTGACTCCCGCCGTGCCAAAGAGCACGCCGGAAGCAAAAATACCAAGCTTTGTCCAATTCATCGTTGTTACCTCCATCATAATATCTGTATATGGCCTACCGCATAAAGCGGTTGACTTCCTGAATTTACGCGCTTTCCGCGGGCGCGCAGCTGTCGCTTTCCGCACCGCAGCGGTACTCGTTCGGCGGTACACCGATCACGTCGCGGAAGGCTTTTGCGAATTTGCTCGCATTATCGTAGCCGAATTGACCGGCAATGTCAAGCACTGTCCGGTCTGTTGTGCGCAGAAGCTGCGCCGCACCGTGCATTTTCTGTGCGCGCAGATAGGCTGCGGGCGACATGCCGTACACGCCGCGGAAGCTGCTTTTGATCAGCGTCTCCGATGCGCCGAAATGGTGGGAAAGCTCCGACACGGTGACTTTATTTTCCGTGTTGGCAAGCAGGTAATCGCGCACGCACTTTGCAAGCTTCACCTGCACGCCGGAGTAGAGCGCGGGACGCGCTCTCGGCTCTTGCGTCGGAAACGCAGTGAGAAACAGCAGCAGCTCGAGCACCTTGACCTTGAAATAGCCTTTACGGATCGGCTCCGGAACGGTATAAAGCTCGGAAAAGACGTGCTCGACGCGCGGCGATGAGCGCGCGGCAAACCATGCGCCGTCGCGGCAGAATTTTTCCGTCAGCGCGTCGGGGCGCACGTTGACGTCCTGCAAAATACAGGAGAGGCACTCCGGCGCGCGGCGCAGGTCGATCGACACAGTAATGCCGTGATAATGTCCTGTCGGAAAACGCAGAAGCTCCTCGGCGCGCTCGCGGCAGACCACGGAAAGGTCGCCCGGAGCAAGGTAAAAATACCCCTCTGCGCTGTGGTACTCAATGCGTCCCTCACGGCAGTGGTCGATCTCCAGCAGACCGGTCTTTGGCCGCTTGAGCGTGCAGGAAGCCGCATGCACATCATGGTAGATCAGGTCAATGCCCGCAAAGACCGGGTAACGCGTCATTACGACCTCGCCATCCGTTCCCGCAATGCGCTCCACCGTATGATCCGCACTCTGACCGGAGAGTACGGTCCGGGCGGCCGCGCAGCCGTTCGCCCCGCACCCGCCCTGTTCCGCACCGTAGCCCTTTTGCTCCGCGTCCTGCAGCGCGCTCATTTCTTCAGAAAGCCAGACAGGCCCTTTTTCTCCGCCGCCTCTTTGGCGCTCACCGACACGACCTCATAGCCCGTTTCGGTGATGGCGTTGCGCAGAGCATCCTCGTCCAGCGCCTGCTCGGAGAGGATCACGGCCTGCCCCTTGCTGTGGGACGAGGTGACCTTTTTTACATTAAGCTTGCTGCGGATCGCGTCATTGACGTGTGCCTCGCACATTCCGCACATCATACCGTCGATTTTTACCGTTGTTTCGAACATGATAATATACACTCTCTTTTTAAATTGTCCAGTATTTTTTGCATTTTTTTACACTTTGTTCATTCTATCCGGCCCGCCAGACGCGGGAGCTCCTCCGGCACCTGTGAGAGCACGGCGCAGACGGCGTTCGCACAGGTCTCGCCGTCAAGCGGCAGGATCGACTGCATCTTCCTGTACAGCGGCTCAAAGCAGTCGCGGTACAGGGCGGCCGCCGTTCTCCCTTCCTCTGTCAGGTACACCGTACCATAGCGTTCCTTTTCCGCCAGGCCCGCCGCGCAGAGATTGCGGATCATGGAGTGTGCACTCGGCTTGCTCACGTTCATCCGCGCCGCCAGGTCCACCGACCGCACGCCGCGTTCCCCCTCGCCCAGATCAAAGAGCGTGAGCAGATATTTGATCGCCGCCGGCGTTAAAGCGCGTTTGCAGTTAGTCATCTTTAACCTCCAGAGTGGGATGAAGGGGAGACGCGTTGGCCGCGTCTCCCCTCTTCTGCTTTACTGCTTACCGTGGCACTGGCCGTGCATGGCGCAGTGTGCGCAGTTGCAGCCGCAGGAGGATTTTCCCTGTTTCTTCTGCCGGATCAAATGAAGGGAGATAGAGGTGACAATGGCAAGCAGGATGGCAGAGACAATGATGGTGGACAGGTTTGCGGTAACCCATGTCAGCATAGGAAATCACTCCTTTGGAAGGAAATTATCAAATGGAAGGAATGTGCGCTTAGACCTTCGTGCTCAGCTTCGTCGCTTCCTTATAGGGCTTGACGAGCATGTAGACGATCAGCACGAGTGCTGCGACAGCCGCGATCAGGCCGATGATGTTCATGCTGCCGGCAACAGCGCTGCCGAACTGGTTGATCATCAGGGCGACAAGATAGGCGAAGCCGCACTGATAGCCGATGGCGAACCAGGTCCACTTGGCGTTGTTCATCTCGCGCTTGATGGCGCCGATGGCCGCGAAGCACGGAGCGCACAGCAGGTTGAAGACGAGGAAGGAATAGCCGCTGATCTGCGTGAAGGCCGCGCCGATCTCGGTCCAGCCGTCGGGATACAGGATGCCCATGGTGCCGACGATGTTCTCCTTGGCGACCAGGCCGGTGATGGAGGCGACAGCCGCCTGCCAGGTGCCCCAGCCGAGAGGCGCAAAGATCCACGCGATGGCGTTGCCGATCTTGGCGAGGATGGAGGCGTCGATCTGCTCCTCAGAGAGCATCTGGAACGTGCCGTCGACCCAGCCGAAGTAGGTGGTGAACCATATAACGATGGTGGAAAGCAGGATGATGGTGCCGGCCTTCTTGATGAAGGACCAGCCGCGCTCCCACATGGAGCGGAGAACATTGCCGACGGTCGGCCAGTGGTAAGCGGGAAGCTCCATCACGAAGGGAGCGGGATCGCCCGCGAACATCTTGGTCTTCTTGAGCATGATGCCGGAGATAATGATGGC
>JAXYYF010000127.1:0-6848 GCA_037419475.1 bacterium | reverse complement strand
CTCCTGCGGATCCTTCCCCTCGCCGATGGCGATGCCGGCGCGGCGGTTGCGCGAGTGCATGGAGGTACAGGTGACGATCATATCACCCATGCCGGCAAGTCCCGCCATTGTCTCGCGCCGTCCGCCGAGACGCTCGGCCAGACGAGAGGTCTCCGCCAGCGCACGGGTGATGAGCAGAGCCTTGGTGTTGTCCCCCAGCCCACGCCCGTCACTCACGCCGCAGCACAGCGCCGCCACGTTCTTGAGCGCACCGGAGAGCTCAACACCGACCACATCATCGTGCGTGTAGACGCGGAATCGGTCGTTTGTGAACACACGCTGGACCAGCAGCGCCGTCTGCTCGTCATTCGACGCCGCGACCACACCAGTCGGCACGGCACGCGCAACCTCCTCAGCATGCGAGGGGCCGGAGAGCACCGCAATCTTATGCCGACCGCCGGTCTCCTGCTCGACGATCTGCGACATGCGCAGGTGCGTCCCGCGTTCAATGCCCTTCGTAACAGAGACAAGCACCGCCTCCTGCGCAATATAGGGCGCGGCCTGTGCGGCGACTGCGCGCAGCGCATAGGACGGCGATGCAAATACGACCAGCTCCGCATTCTTCAGGCAGTTCAGATCATTTGTCACCAGAAGCTCCGACGGAAGCTTCACGCCGGAGAGTAAAGCATTTTCCCTTGTCTGCATCATTTGCTCCGCCTTTTGCGGGTTGTGCGACCACAATGTCACGCAGTGTCCATTCTTTACCAGAAGCATGGCGATCGCCGTGCCCCAGCCGCCGCTGCCAAGTACAACGATATTCATTGATCTCCCTCCGTTTTCGGTGCTTTGACATGAAAATGGAACTTATTTTCCGTTCCGTTAAAAAGTCGTCTGATATTCTCCCTGTGTGCCCATAGCACGAGAGCCGCCATGATGGCCGCGATCACCGTCAGTACGCCGTCCCGAAACACAAGCTGCGTCAGAAGCGGAAACAGCAGCGCCACGACCACGGAGCCGAGCGAAACATAGCGCGTCGTCAGCATCAATGTGATAAAAAGTCCCCAGCTGATGAGCGCAATGCGCCAGTCAAGCATCAGCATCATCGTAGCGGAGCACAAAACGCCCTTTCCACCCTTGAACTTCTCCGTGCAGGGAAACATGTGGCCCAGCAGGCAGAAGAATCCTGCCCAATATTTGAAGCGAAGCAAATAAATGCGCTCCAACTCCTCAGGCAGATAGGACAGGCCGTCCGGAAAGGCCGGGGCTGATCGATGCCCAAGCCAGACGGCAATGCCGACCGCCGCCACCGCTTTGAGCATGTCGCAGGCAACGACAAGCGCCGCATAATGCGCACCATAAGTGCGGTAAAAATTCGTCAGTCCCGCGTTTCCGCTGCCGTGAGTGCGCACATCATCATGGAAAAAAATTCTTGAGGTCAAAATCGCCCCATTGGTGCAGCCGCAGAAATACGCCGCCACCGCTGCCGCAAGCAAATACGCTGGATGGCTTACCAGTGCAGATGTGACAAGCTTCATTCCTTTACTCCTCCTTATCACCCTTCTGACGGATCGACAGAATAACGGGCGTGCCCTCCAGGCCAAAAACATTGCGGATGCAGTTTTCCAGATACCGCTGGTAGGAGAAATGGAACAGCTGCCGGTCATTGCAAAACACAACGAAGTGCGGCGGGCAGACGCCGACCTGCGTCATATAGTAGATCTTCAGACGCTTGCCCTTGTCCGTCGGTGGCTGCACGCGGGTCTGCGCATCCTCAAGAACATTGTTGAGCATGCCAGTGGTGATGCGGGTGCAGGCCTGCGAGTGGACATAGTTGATGAGCTCAAAAAGGCGCGGCACACGCTGTCCGGTCGCAGCGGAAATAAACAGGATGGGCGCATAGGTCATGTAGGAAAGATCACGGCGGATATCCTCGCGCATCTTATCCATAGTCTTTCCGTCCTTTTCGACAAGATCCCACTTGTTGACCACGATGATGCAGGCCTTGCCCGCTTCATGCGCAAGACCGGCAACCTTGGTGTCCTGTTCGGTCACACCCTCAGTGGCGTCGATCATGATAAGACAGACATCCGCGCGGTCAATGGCCATCGTCGCGCGCAGAACGCTGTAGCGTTCGATGTTCTCCTCGACCTTCGATTTTTTGCGCATGCCGGCGGTGTCGATAAAGACGTATTTGCCGGTCTCGTTTTCAAAATAGGAGTCGATCGCGTCGCGCGTCGTACCCGCAACGTTGGAGACGATCACACGCTCCTGTCCCAGAATGCGGTTCGTAAGTGAGGATTTGCCGACGTTCGGCTTGCCGATGATGGCGACCTTCAAAACGTCGCTCTCCTCCTCCGTCTCTTCCTCCTCGGGGAAATAGGCTACGCAGGCGTCGAGCAGATCACCTGTTCCGTGGCCGTGAACGGCAGAGACCGGGATCGGATCGCCGAGACCGAGGTTATAGAACTCATAATAGTCCGGATTCGGTGCGCCGATGGAATCCATCTTATTCACCGCCAGCACAATGGGCTTGCGCGAGCGCAGGAGCATATTGGCAACCTCCTGATCGGAGGCAGTCAGGCCGGTTTTAATGTCGGTCAGGAAAATGATGACCGTCGCGTTCTCAATGGCGATCTGCGCCTGTTCGCGCATGAAGGTCAAGATCTGACTATCCGTGCGCGGCTCAATGCCGCCGGTATCGACCAGCGTGAACCTTTTGCCGACCCACTCGCACTCGCCGTAAATACGGTCGCGGGTGACGCCGGGCGTATCCTCCACAATGGAAAGGCGCTGGCCGATAAGCTTATTGAACAGCATCGACTTGCCGACGTTCGGCCGGCCGACAATGGCTACAATGGGTTTGGACATGGTTTGTTTCCTCCTATCCTTCCTGCATGAAAATGGCGTCGCAGAGCGAATAGCCATCGGTTTCAGAGATCGTGAGCCTGCGCGAAAGCGCCTGCTCGACCTGCTCGACGGTATAGTCGTCGAGGAACACTCCCTCGCCGTGGCGAAGCATGTTTGCCGGGATCAGCACCCGCTCACCGAGCGTCGGCCGGTCTCGGAGCTGCGCGATCAGATCCTGCGCGGTGACAAGGCCTGAGACGGTGATGGTGTGGCCGAAATAATCGTTGACGATGCCGACAACCTCACCGCGAAGCTCCGGAAACTTCTTTTTCGCCTCCTCGACAAGCCGCGCGATAAACGGCTCGGCGGCACAGCCGGTGGCAATGGAGAAACTCGGCACATCTCCATCCTCCACATCGTCCAGCGCGCTGAGAAACTCGTTCATTGTACTCCTCAGCATCCCGACGCCGTTGTCCAGCTGCTGATAGTCCTCGTAATACGATTCGTCCGGAAGCGGGCGTTCTGCCTTGATGTAAAACTCATCGGCGCAGAAAAACATCCGCGTGCCGTATTTTTCAAGGCATTTCGCGCCGTACTCGTCCACAAGGTCGATGATCTCCCCCGCTTTTTCCTTTGTCACCGGCTCCAGCCTTGCAAGCCCTTTGCGGAACTTTGTCAGGCCGACCGGCACGATCGAACAGGAGTGGAAGCCAATGTCCATCAGATCCTCGATGCTCCGGCGCAGATGGTCTCCGTCGTTCCAACCCGGACAGACCACGATCTGTCCGTTCATCTCGATGCCAGCCTCGCCGAAGGCCCGCATGTATTCAATGCTCTTGTCCGCATTCTTATTGCCAAGCAGCGTTCGGCGCAGCTGCGGTTCGGTCGCCTGTACAGAGACATTGATGGGGCTGATGCGAAGGTCGATGATGCGCTGCGCCTCGCGCTCGGTCAGGTTCGTGAGCGTGATATAGTTTCCCATCAGAAAGCTCAATCGCGCGTCATCGTCCTTGAAATATAAGGTATCGCGCATGTTCGGCGGCATCTGATCGACAAAGCAGAACAGGCAGTGGTTCGAGCATGGACGCGGCTCATCCATGAGATACGTGTCGAAATTAAGGCCGAGATCCTCACCCTCATCCTTTTCAATGGTCAAATGGCGCGTCGTGCCGTCCTGCTCACGCAGAACCAGCCGCACAATGGGATCATAGCAAAAAAAGCGGTAGTCCAGCACGTCGACGATATCATGGTGGTTGAGCATCATCAGTTGCTCACCGACCTTTACGCCGGCACGCTCGGCGGGTGAGCCGGCGTCGATGGATGTGATAACGGTGCTCATACAGCCGACCCTCCCTGAACGCAAAATTTAACAAATACATAGTATAGCGGATTCTTTCTGTTTTCGCAAGGAAAATACTTCCTTTTTCCATTCGGCCCGCGTTTTCTCTTCACAGCATAGGCCGTCCGAGCAGACATCTCTCTGCCGATGGATGCCGGAAGCTGAAAATAAAGAAAAAGCAAGCGGGAAGATCTCTCTTCCCGCTCGTTTTTTGGTAGAATTGAAAAGATCAAATGTGCTTACTCAGCGGCGACATTGGACTTGATGACCTTGACCTGACGGCCGTTATAGGTACCGCACTCCTTGCACATTCTGTGAGGCAGGCGCAGAGCGCCGCACTTCGGGCAAGCGACGAGGCCCGGAGTTTCCAGCTTCCAGTGAGAAGAACGTCTCTTATCGCGTCTTGCGCGGGATACTTTCCCCTTGGGGACTGCCATGTTGACACCTCCTTGATTGAAAACTGCAAATCGCAGTAAAAATTACAAAATCACGCTCATTTGAGCAGTTGCGCCAGCTTTGCCAGCCGCGGGTCTACTTCCTTTTTGCAGCGGCACGCCTCACGGTTGAGATTCACGCCGCAGCCCGGACACAGACCCTTACAGTTCTCTTTGCAAAGCAGCTTTGTCGGCATATTGAGGATAAACACTTCCCGGGAAAGCTCCCCGAGATCGACCGTGCCGTCGTCAAGCAGCAGAATTTCGTCGTTTTCCTCATCCTCCAGCTCCGCTGCAAGCAGATACTCGCAGTCAAGATGGAAGGGCTTGTCAAACGTCTCGCCGCAGCGGTCACACACAGCCACAAGCGTTGTATCAAGCGTCAGCTCCAAGCGAAGCATCCCCGCGATGTTCCGCACCTGCCCTACCACTAAGACAGGCCGGACGGCCGGACACACGCCGCCGAAGTCCACATCAGAAAAGTCCTGCTCAAAGCGGAAATCAATTCTGCCTCCGGGGGTGTTAATGATTCGTTTGACATCTAAAAGCATGATACACCTCGCAATGACACGAGTAGTATTATAGAGGACTCTTTTCGGATTGTCAAACATTTTTTGATGATTTCTGCCAACTTTTTTCTTTCGCTTTCTTTACATTTGACGGCGGGTATCGTAGAATGGCATCAAAGTCTTTCCGTTTTCAGGAGGAAGCATTCCATGCGCGAGTTCACCATTCACAAAAATGATGCGGAGCAGCGGCTCGACCGCTTTCTGCTCAAGGCCGTTCCCCTTCTGCCTGCCTCGCTCGCGCAGAAATACATCCGTCTCAAGCGGATCAAGGTCAACGGCGCGCGCGCCGAGCGCGATTACCGGCTGCGTGAGGGCGATGTGCTCCAGCTCTACATCAACGATGAGTTTTTTGATGTACCGAGCGAGGACAATGTCTATCTTACCATTGCCAATCCTCGGCTGCACATCGTTTATGAGGACGAAAACATCATGCTGCTCGATAAGCCCATCGGCATGGTCGTCCACGCCGACGAAGGCGAGAAGGTCAACACACTCGTCAACCACATGCTCGCCTACCTCTATCAGAAGCGCGAATGGAAGCCGCGCGAAGAAAACGCTTTCACGCCCGCGCTGTGCAACCGGATCGACCGCAACACCGGCGGTCTCGTCATCGCTGCAAAAAATGCGGAGTCTCTGCGCATACTAAACGAAAAGATCCGAACACGTGAGCTTTCCAAGTTTTACCTGTGCATCTGCCTGGGCCGTCCCGAACCGCCGAATGGGCGAATCGAGTGCTTTCTGCGCAAGGATGAACGGACAAACACCGTCCGCGTATACCACCATGCCGTGCCGGATGGACGGAGCGCTGTTACATTATATAATGTATTGGAAACGCACGACCGTCTCTCCCTCCTTGAAGTCGAGCTGCTCACCGGGCGCACACACCAGATCCGCGCCAGCTTTGCCGATATCGGCCATCCCCTGCTCGGAGATGGGAAATACGGCGTCGGCAGCGTCAACCGCCGCTTTGGTGAAACACAACAGGCCCTCTACTCTTACCGCCTGCGCTTCGACTTTCCCACCGACGCCGGCCTTCTCAATTATCTGCGCGGACGGGAATTTATGGTCGATGAAGTCCCATTCCGACGGAAATATTTCATCTGACCCGCGATTTGTTCAGTTTTCCCGTCAAATTTCTTTCGTTCATTATTTTTTCCTATGATTTTCGTTGTTTTTGTCCAAAAATCCGTTATTTTGACGTTTTTTGTGCAATTCAACAGTCTTTTTTGTGTACTTTGACGCTTGAACTTTCCACCTGTTTTGCTATTATGTTGGTCGCAAGTGGAATCGTTTCCATTTGCAAAAGTGACTAATCATGGCAAGAATTTTAAGGAGGAGAGTACAAAATGATTAGCTTTTTTCTCTGTCTGGCCTTGCTGATCGGCGGCTATTTCGTCTACGGTAAGATCGTCGAGAACACCTTCGGTCCCGATGACCGTGAAACGCCGGCTGTCAAGATCAACGACGGCGTGGACTACATGGTTCTGCCCCAGTGGAAGCTGTTCATGATCCAGCTTCTGAACATTGCAGGCCTCGGCCCGATCTTCGGTGCTCTGAGTGGCGCTCTGTGGGGTCCCGTCGTATTCCTGTGGATTACCTTCGGCACCATTTTTGCCGGCGCTGTCCACGACTATTTCTCCGGTATGATGAGCGAGCGTAACGAAGGCGCTTCCATCTCCG
>JAXYYF010000126.1:0-12140 GCA_037419475.1 bacterium | reverse complement strand
TGTTTAATTTACAAGGTACACGCTCCAACCGCGGAACAGTTGATAGATTACCACAGGTACCCCGGTTTGTCAACACCTTTTTCCAAATTTTTTGAAATTTTCTCAAAAAAGATTTTGGGAGACAAATGAGTGCCTTTGTGCTATACTATTGTATACTCTTTTTCCGCTTTGATACAATCGTACAGCGAGGAGATCCCATCATGCAAATCCGTTCTCTCAATGCCACCTTCGGCAGGCTTGAGCGCCGCACGCTGGAGCTTGCCCCGGGTCTTAATATTATAGAAGCACCGAACGAGGCGGGCAAGTCCACGCTGACCGCCTTTCTCCGCGTCATGCTCTACGGTCTGCCGACGCGCGAACGAGGCGCCGCCGCAGACAAGAACCTTTACGCTCCGTGGAGCGGCAGCGCCATGCAGGGCCGGCTGGAGCTGACATTGGAGGATGGGACGCTGCTTACGCTCACGCGCGACACAGCCCGCGCCAATGCTCCCATGGGCCGTTTTTCCGCCGTATACACCGGCACAGGCGAACCGGTCACATCGCTGACTGCTGCCGATTGCGGTGAAGCGCTCACGAGTGTACCGCGCGAGGTGTACGAGCGCAGCGCCTTCATACGCCAAAGCGGGCTCGCCGTCGATTCCAGCGCAGAACTGGACCGCCGCATCGCGTCGCTCATCACGACCGGCGAGGAGGGCGTTTCCTACACGGAAGCCGAAGCTGCGCTGCGCCGCCAGCTCAACGCGCGGCGGCACAACAAAACCGGCCGCATCCCCGCGCTGGACGCCGAGATCGAGGCCGCAGAGCATACGCTCGCTGAACTCCGCTCTCTCGCCACCCAGCAGCAGAACGCGGAGACAGTCCTCGCAGAGCGAACCGCTGAGGCCAGGACGCTGCGCGAGGCGCTGACCCGCCACGACCGCGCAGACGAGCAGGAGCGGCTTCAAGCTGCGGCAGAGGCCAGGATCCTTTGGCAGAAAGCGGATGCAGAGGCCGAGCAGTTCTGCCGCCTGCTGCGCGAGAGCAAAACACCTGAGCGGGAAGCGCTCAGCCGAAGCCGAACCAGACTTGACGCGCTCGGACCGCTCAAGGACGCGGCGGAAACCGCCGCCGCGCGGTGCAGAGCAGCAGAGGATTCGCTCCATACATTTGATGCCGCGCCGCGTCCGCGATCTCATTCGCTTTTCCCTTATAGCATTATAAGTGCGCTGGCATTCCTTGCCTGCACCTTTATCTCCGCCCTGCCGGATGCCGTGGCGCTTATCGGACAGTTTGCCTCTCTCGCATCGCTCATTGCTCTGTTCTTTCTGGACAAGCGCCGCCGCAAGGCGGATCGCGCACATGCGGCCAGCCGCAGCGCGCTCGAGCAGTCGCTGCGTGAAGCGCAGGCCGACGCCGAGGCGCAGCAAAGGCTTTGCAAGGCGGCGGAGCAGAAGCTGCTCGCTATTCTTCCGGTCAGCGATCTTGCGCACGCGACAGCCTATATCAGCGAAAATCTCTCTCGCTGGGCCCAGCTTGATACGCTCACGCGCGAGGCACAGGCCGCGCAGATCCGCTATGAAACACTCTCCGGTCAGCTCAGCGCACTTCAGGCGTCCATTGAGCCGATCGAACGTCCTGCACAGAGCCGTGAGGCGCTCAGGCATCGTCTGACCGCGTGCGAAGCAGAACTGCGCGAGGCGCAGCGGCAGCTTGATTACGCCGCCGGACACAGCCACGCCATCGGCGATCCCGCAGAGCTGGAGGCGCTCGCCGCCGAAAAGCGGCAGGAGCGCGATACTCTGCAAGCCGAATACGATGCCATCGTGCTTGCCATGGATGCGCTCGACCGAGCCAACACCTCACTGCAAAACCGTTTCTCCCCCGCACTCGGCAAGCGCGCGGCAGAGCTTTTCAGCCGCCTGACCGGCGGCCGCTATCAGGCCGTTCTGCTCGACCGCAGCTTTCACGCCGCCGCCGAAGAGACCGGCACGCCTGTTGCGCGCGATGTTCTCTCGCTCAGTCAGGGCACCGCCGACCAGCTCTACCTCGCTGTGCGTCTGGCGATCTGCGAGCTGGTGCTTCCCGCAGAAAAGTCCGTCCCGCTCGTGCTCGACGACGCGCTTACGAACTTTGACGACGAACGCTGTGCCGCTGCGCTCGACCTCCTGCTGGAGTTCAGCCGCACGCGCCAGATCCTGCTCCTCACCTGCCAGCACCGTGAGGCGCAGTATCTTGCCGGCCGGGACGGCGTTCATACCCTCACGCTGTAGATCCGTACACCGTACATATTTATATTCTTCAGGAGAAAAACTGCCCATGTCTACACTGACCGCCCTGCCCCTTCCGCAGTCGTTTGAGGACGTCTGTGCCATCTTTCTGCTCTTTATCGCCTACAGCACGCTCGGCTGGTGCTGTGAGATGGTCTACTGTTCCGTTCCCAAGGGCCACATCTGCGAAAAGCGCGGCTTTCTCAACGGCTTTCTCTGCCCCATTTACGGCCACGGCGCACTGCTGGTACTCTATGCGCTCCACGGCGGCTTCCGCACCCCGCTGCTGACCTTTCTTTTCGGCGCCCTGCTCACCAGTGTGCTGGAATACTTCACAAGCTGGGTGATGGAAAAGCTTTTCCACATGCGCTGGTGGGATTACTCGCACTATAAATTCCAGATCAACGGCCGCGTGTGTCTGCTCAACTCCACCTGCTTCGGCATCGCCTGTGTGGTTCTCTGCCACATTGTCCACCCCTGGCTGTGGGCGCATATTCTCGCCCTCGGAGATGTCGTGATCGTGCCGCTCGCCTCGTTCATCTGCGGCATCTATCTCACCGATACGGTTCTCTCCATCCGCAGCGCCATTCAGCTCAGCTCTCAGATGGGCAAGCTGCGTGAGCTGCAAAGCGAGATCAAGGGCTTTGTTTCCGAAAAGCGCGAGGAAAGCCTCGAACGCCGCGCCGAGCGCCGCGAGGAGGCGCGCGAGCGCGCCCGCGCCCTGCGCTACAGCGCGGATATCTTCGAGCGCCGTCTGCTCCGCTCCCATCCCCAGATCCGCAAGGCGCGTGAGGAGCTGCTCTCCGCGATCCGCTCCCGTCTGAACGAGTGCGAGTCCGACAATAGGCACGAGAGCGGCAGCGCTGTCGGCAGCACAAAATCCTGACGGTCCGTATCGGAACGGCGTGCGGTTGACTTTATGCGCCGTTCGGTATACACTAAACACCAAACCAACCGCAAAGGAGCGTATCATCTATGAGTGAATGTACCCATAACTGCTCGACCTGCGGCGAGAGCTGCGGGGAGCGTACCACCCCCCAATCCTTTTTGAAAAAGCCCCATGCCGACTCGCACATCGGCAAGGTATTCGGCGTCGTGTCCGGCAAGGGCGGCGTCGGCAAGTCAATGGTCACCAGCCAGCTTGCCGTCAGCCTGCGCCGCAAGGGCTACCGTGTCGGCATTCTGGACGCGGATATCACCGGCCCCTCCATCCCCAAGACCTTTGGCATCCATGATAAGGCCGTCGGCACGGAGAATGCGCTTCTGCCCTGCGCCAGCTCAACCGGTATTCAGGTCATGTCCGTAAACCTTCTGCTTGACGACGAAACCGATCCCGTCATCTGGCGCGGCCCCGTGATTGGCGGCGTCGTCACGCAGTTCTGGACAGATGTGCTTTGGGACGTGGATTATCTGCTCATCGACATGCCGCCGGGCACCGGCGACGTAACGCTGAGCGTGTTCCAGTCCATCCCACTCTCCGGCATCGTGGTCGTTGCCTCCCCGCAGGAGCTGGTGAGCATGGTGGTCGAAAAGGCGGTAAAGATGGCCGAGAAGATGGCCGTTCCCATCGTCGGGCTCGTTGAGAACATGAGCTATCTCGTCTGCCCCGACTGCGGGAAAAAGATCTGCCTCTTCGGTGAGGGCAAGTGTGCCGCCGCCGCGAAGAAGCACGACATTCCTCTGCTCGCGCAGATGCCCATTGACCCGCAGCTCGCCGCGCTGGTGGACGAAGGCCGCATCGAGGACTTCAAGGGCGACTGGCTCGCCGACGTGGTCACAGCACTGGAAGCCCGCTGACCAAATGCAGATATAACGGCAGAGAGCCTTTCCGTTTCGGAAAGGCTCTCTTTTTTCTTTTTATTTGCATCTTATCTCCCGCCGTACAACCGCAGAAAGTTCGCGTCAAGGTCATTCAGGATGTTCTCGACGGCCTGTTCGGTATAGCTGCCGTCCATCGGGTACGCGAGGTCGGCGCACACGATGGGATCGGTAGAGAAGAGGAGCGTGGCGTTCCCGCGCAGCAGCTCGGTCACCTCCTCGCGGAAGCGCGTAAATTCCGCCTGCGTCGCACGGGCGATGTCGGGAGTCGGCGAGGGACCGTCCGCCTCGAGTACAAAGGTGACGGCATCTCCGCCAAGGTGCTGCTCCTGCCCGCCGGCGTAGGAGAGCAGGTCGTAGCTGTAATTGCCCACGCCCGCGCCCACGAAGGGAAGATAGCGCAGGAGGTCCGCGCCCCAGACACCGTTTTCGTCCTCACCGTAGACAAGAAACAGCGTTTTCCAACCGTCGTGATAGGAGCCGAACTCCTCGGTAAAGAGTACCGTGCCGTCGTATTTTTTCGCGTCCAGCGTGTAGAAGGACCACCCCGTCCCGTCCGGCTCGGAGGTCGTGAGGACGAAGATCTCGTACTCACCGTCGCGGTCGAGGTCGGCATAGGCGAGCGGCTGTTCATTGACCGCATAGACCTCGGTGAAGCTCTTTACCCCGTCCGCGCTGTAGTAAACCTCCGTGTCGCGCCGCGCGAGATACAGCCCGCCCTTGCCGTCGGGACGGTAGGTGTCGGTGTAATACTCGGGCGTGGCATGCCACTGGCAGACGCAGACCTCGTTTTCCTCGTCGGGCTCGAGCGCAAAGGCCCACCTCCCGTACGGGCGGAAGCCGTCTGTCTGCGCGTCGTAGAACCAGTAATAGAAGGGCACATTGTAGGCGGGATTGTCGAGCTGTAAGCCGATGTCGCGATAGCCGTCGAAGTTATAGTCGCCGGTCTCAAGGCAGTTCTCCGGCGACCAGCAGCTCGTGTAGCCGTCCGCGCCCCAGACCTCGTCGCCGAGGTCGGAGATCAGAAGCTCCTCCTCTCCGCCGTCGTCCCATAGGAGGTGGATGCGGCTCACGCCGCAGTCATACTCCCCGTTCTGATAGCCGTATAGCTCAAGCGTCGCCGTCCTGCCCTCGCAGAGGGTGAACGGCTCCGTGCGCAGCAGCACATCGTCCGCGTGCAGGGCAGTCCATTCATCGTCCGCAGCAGTCTGCTCCGTGTCCGGCTTTTCCGGCTCATTGGACGGCGTATTCTCCGTGCTCTCTTTGCCGCAGGCGGCAAGTGTCAGCACAAGCGCCGCAGCGAGCAGCAGCGCGCAGAATTTCTTTTTCATAGTCACTCTCCTCAACGGTTATTTTTAATTTACATAATATTATGTTCAGTGGAAAAAGTCGTTACAAAGCGGTGACAAAACGATGACAAATGGTTACAAAAAGAGAGCGCCGAAGCGCTCTCTTTCCATGCGGTATATTACTTTTTCTCGTCCTCGAGCAGCCCCTTGAAGCTGGCCGCAAGACCCGCAAGGCTCTGGATCTCGCTCGGCACGATGATCTTCGTAGCCTGACCGTCGGCAGCCTTCTCGAAGGACTCGAGCGCTTTGAGTTTGACGACCTGATCGTTGGGGTTGGCGGCGTTCAAAAGCTTGATGGAGTCGGCCAGAGCGGTCTGAACCTTCATGATGGCCTCGGCCTCGCCCTCTGCGCGGAGGACAGCAGCCTGACGCTCGGCCTCGGCGTGAAGGATCGCGGCCTGCTTTTCGGCGTCCGCCTTGAGGATGGTGGACTGCTTTTCGCCCTCGGCGACAAGGATCTGGCTCTGCTTCTGGCCCTCGGCCTGAAGGATGGACTCGCGGCGCTCGCGCTCGGCCTTCATCTGCTTTTCCATGGCGTTCTGAATTTCCTTGGGCGGCAGAATGTTCTTGAGCTCCACGCGGTTGACCTTGATGCCCCAGGGATCGGTGGCCTCGTCGAGAATGGAGCGCATCTTGGCGTTGATGACGTCGCGGCTGGTGAGGGACTGGTCAAGCTCCATCTCGCCGATGATGTTGCGCAGTGTCGTGGCGGTCAGGTTCTCAATGGCGTTCATCGGGTGCTCGACGCCGTAGGTGTAGAGCTTGGGATCGGTAATCTGGAAATAGATGACCGTGTCGATCTGCATGGTGACGTTATCCTTGGTGATCACGGGCTGGGGATCGAAGTCGGCGACCTGCTCTTTGAGGCTGACCTTCTTCACCACGCGTTCAATGAACGGGATCTTGAGGTGAAGGCCGACGTTCCACGTCGCACTGTACGCGCCGAGGCGCTCGACGACGTAAGCGCGGGACTGCTGCACGACGTGAATGTTGCTCACGATCAGAATGAGCACAAGCACGACGAGCACGATGACGCCAATGTAGTTGAAAATCGTTCCAATAGGCATATTACGGTTCCTCCCTTTCTTCTCTGACGAAGAGCTTCACGCCCTCCATTTTCACAACGGTGACCATGCTTCCCCACGGGATCACACCGCCGTCCTCACTGCGCGCCGTCCACGTTTTGCCGTCGATGTAGACGGCGCCGCGGGTGTTTTCGTTGTCGATTTCCTCGACGACCTTTGCCTTATGATGTAAAACGCGGTCAGCGTTTGTGGGGACAATGGTTTTATCCAGCATTTTGTGTGCCAGCGGTCTGGTTGCGACCAGCGCCGCAATGGATACTGCAAGGAAAATCACGATCTGAAGCCACAGCGCCGCACCGAGTTGGACAGCCAGCAGCGCCGCCACAGCGCCGGCGACAAACCAGATCGATACCAGCCCCGCCGTAGCCGCCTCGGCAATGCCGAAAACAATGATCGCGGCGATCCATACAAATGTCATGTTTCCCTCCGAGCCTCCTTTCATACTGTGCGCCAGCGCCATCAGCGAAAGCACCACAATAAAGGTCAGCGTCCCGCCGATGAGCTTATCATACGGAGAGAGATTGCTGAGGAAATCCATGAACGAGCGCTTGAGCGGCTTGCCCGGAATGGGCTGTCCGACCTCCGGTTCCTCCTCCGCCTCCGCCGGCGGAAGCTCGTCGGCAAACAACGCGTCGAGCGTCACATGATAGCGGTGGCAAATGTACAGGATCTTTTCCATTTCCGGATAGCCGCGTCCCGATTCCCAGCGCGACACCGCCTGCCGCGAGACATGCAGCTGTTCGGCAAAGGTCTCCTGCGTCATGCCGCTCCGTTTTCGAACCTCTTGCAGCTTTTCGCCAAAGGCCATTTCGTTTCCTCCGTTTCTCTCTGTGATGCTATTGTACAAAATATGCTGCGGTTTTTCCACCAAATTGAACTTGCGTTTTGCCGTTTCCCCGTCATTTCCGCGCAACTTTAATGTTACATCGTCTCTCTGCGAGGTTTTCCACAGTATACCATACCGCAAATAGAATTGCTATCGCTTTTTTCTCTTACTTGCGTTTTTCCGCACCGTCAGCTATACTAAAGGTGATAAAAATAGAAAGCGACAAAACATTATGCTGCAATTTGCCATTCCCTGCCTGCTGGGGCTGGAGAGCCTTGTAGGCGATGAAGTAAAAAAGCTCGGCCTTGCCGACGTCCGTGTGGAAAACGGCCGCGTGCTCTGCCGCGGAGAGGCGCGCGACATCGCGCGCCTGAACATCAATCTGCGCTGCGGCGCGCGCGTACTGCTCGTGCTGGCAAGTTTTCGCGCAATGGATTTTGAAACGCTCTTTCAGGGCACCCGCACCGTGCACTGGGAGGACTGGATCCCCCGTGAAGGCGAGTTCCCCGTGACGGGCTATTCCATCAACTCCACGCTCCACTCTGTACCCGCATGCCAGTCGATCGTAAAAAAGGCGGTCGTCGAACGGCTCGGCACAGCCTACGGCCTGCAAACGCTGCCGGAAACCGGCAAGCGTTATCAGATCCGCTTTTCCATCATGAAAGATGAAGTGATGCTCTGCCTTGACGCGAGCGGCGAGGGGCTTTATAAGCGCGGATACCGCGCTGTCGGCGTGGCCGCCCCACTCAAGGAGACATTGGCCGCCGCGATGGTAAAGCTGTCTCATTATAACGGCCGCGATCCATTCTGCGATCCGTTCTGCGGCAGCGGCACCATCGCTATCGAGGCCGCGCTCATCGCCAAAAACCGCGCACCGGGCCTCAACCGCAGCTTCGCCGCACAGCACTGGGCGATGGTCGATAAAAAGATCTGGCTCGACGCAGCGGACGAAGCGATGGGCAACGAGTTCCATAACAAGACCTACGAGATCTGGGGCGGTGACATCGACCCCCATGCCATCGAGATCGCGCAGCACAACGCCGAGCTTGCCGAGGTGGATGATACCGTCCACTTCGAGGTGGATGACGCGACGCGTTTCCACTGGGGCGGGCTCTATGGCCGCGTTGTGACGAATCCGCCCTACGGCGAGCGTCTGCTCGAGCAGAAAGAGGCAGAGGAACTCTACCGCGCCTTCGGCAGGGCTGTGGACAAGCTTCCGGAAACATGGCGCATTTATGTGCTCTCATCGCATACGGAGTTCGAGCGCTGCTTCGGCCGCCCCGCCGACAAAAAGCGAAAGCTCTATAACGGCATGCTCAAGTGCGATCTGTTCATGTACGGGAAACGGCTCTGAGAGCATACCGCGAAGTGCTGCAAGCCATTTCTGTCAGGGAGGTCTTTGCCGTGAAGCATATTTTCATCATCAATCCCTCCGCCGGAAAATCCGACAGCCGCCAGCGTGTCTATGCGATGGCTGATGCCCTGCGCACACGGCACGGCCTTGATGTTCAGTGCATGCTCACCATCTCCGCCGGGCACGCCGAAGCGCTTGCGCGCAGCCTCGCCGAAAGCGGCAAAGCGGTGCGTCTCTACGCCTGCGGCGGCGACGGCACGGCCAACGCGGTCGCCAACGGCATCGCCGGATACGCGAACGCCGCCATGACCTGCATCCCCGCCGGAACGGGAAACGACTTTCTGAAAAACTTCGGCGAGGACTACAAAAAATTTCTTGACGCTGAGCAGCTCTGGAACGGAGATGTACAGCCGCTCGACCTCATCGACTGCAACGGTCGCTGCTGCCTGACCATCGCCTGCTCCGGCATTGACGCGCGCATCGCCGAAAGCGTACATCGCTTTGGCTCGAATCCGCTTTTGAGCGGACGCGGCAGCTACCTTGCCAGCGTGGCGGCCAACTGTCTCTTTACCTCCATCTCCCAGCACCTGACCGTCTGGCTCGACGACGAGCGCATCGAGGACGATTTCGCGCTCATCTCTGTCTGCAATGGCCGCTACTACGGCGGCGGCTCCACGCCGGTTCCCGAAGCGCGGATGAACGATGGCGTACTCAACACCGTTCTGGTGCGCAGACTCAGCAAGCTGCGCATCGCACAGTTTTTCCCCGCCTATTCTGCCGGACGGCACGAAAGGCTGCCGGAAGAGCTTGTGCGCCTTTCGACAGCAAAGCTCATCCGCATCCATTCGGATAAGGACGACATCGTCACCTGTCTGGACGGCGAGTGTTCGCACGCGCGCGACGTGACGCTTCGTCTTGCAGACCGCAAGCTTAACTTCTTCGGCCCCGACGGCTGCGATCCCAACGCCACCGCCGCTCCCAAGCACAAGGATCCCGCTCGCAGTGCCTTATGAACGAAATGTGAATTTTTGTGATTCGACTTGATTTTTCCTAAAAACCCCCTTGCAAATATTGCGTCCTTGCGCTATGATAGCACCGTTGATTAGCACTCATTCAATTTGAGTGCTAATCAACGGTGAATTTGTTTTTCAAATTGTGAAAATATAGAAGGAGGCAATTCCCATGAAACTCACTCCGCTTGCCGACCGCGTCATCCTCAAGATGGTCGAGGCCGAAGAAACCACCAAGGGCGGCATTATCCTGACCGCCAGCGCCAAGGAGAAGCCCTCTGTCGCTGAAGTCATCTCTGTCGGCCCCGGCGGCATGGTCGACGGCCACGATGTGGTCATGACCGTCAAGCCCGGTGATAAGGTCATCACCAGCAAGTATTCCGGCACCGAGGTCAAGATCGACGACGAGGAATACACCGTCGTACGCCAGAGCGATATCCTTGCCATCGTAGAGTAATAACAGGAGGTAACTGATTATGTCTAAGCTTATCAAATCCGGCGAAGAGGCCCGCAAGGCTCTTGAAGTCGGCGTCAATACCCTCGCAGATACCGTTAAGGTCACCCTCGGCCCCAAGGGCCGCAATGTCGTGCTCGACAAGAAGTTCGGCGCTCCGCTCATCACCAACGACGGCGTGACCATCGCCAAGGAGATCGAGCTGCCCGATCCGTTCGAGAACATGGGCGCTCAGCTCGTGCGTGAGGTCTCCACCAAGACCAACGACGTCGCGGGCGACGGCACCACCACCGCCACGCTGCTCGCGCAGGCCATGATCCGTGAGGGTCTGAAGAACCTCGCCGCAGGCGCAAACCCCATCGTGATGAAGAAGGGCATGGCCAAGGCTGTCGAGACCGCGGTCGAGGCCATCAAGGCCAACAGCCAGAAGGTTAACGGCACCGCTGATATCGCCCGTGTCGGCACTGTCTCCAGCGGCGACGAGTTCATCGGCAAGCTGATCGCTGAGGCCATGGAGAAGGTTTCCGCCGACGGCGTCATCACCATCGAGGAGTCCAAGACCGCCGAGACCTATTCCGAGGTCGTCGAGGGCATGATGTTCGACCGCGGCTATATCACCCCCTACATGGTCACCGATACCGAGAAGATGGAGGCCGTCGTGGACGACGCCTACATCCTCATCACCGATAAGAAGATCTCCGTCATTTCCGACATTCTGCCCATCCTTGAGCAGCTCGTCCAGAGCGGCAAGAAGCTGGTCATCATCGCCGAGGACGTTGAGGGCGAGGCACTGAGCACCCTGATCGTCAACCGTCTGCGCGGCACGCTCAACGTCGTGTGCGTCAAGGCGCCCGGCTTCGGCGACCGCCGCAAGGAGATGCTGCAGGATATCGCCATTCTCACCGGCGGTCAGGTCATTTCCGAGGAGCTCGGCTATGAGCTCAAGAACGCCACCGTCGATATGCTCGGCCGTGCACGTCAGGTCAAGGTCACCAAGGAGAACACCACCATCGTGGATGGCTCCGGTGACAAGAAGGCCATTGCCGACCGCGTGTCCCAGATTCGTGCGCAGATCGGCGTGACCACCAGCGATTATGACAAGGAGAAGCTTCAGGAGCGTCTTGCCAAGCTCGCTGGCGGCGTGGCCGTCATCAAGGTCGGCGCTGCTACCGAGACCGAGATGAAGGAGAAGAAGCTGCGCATCGAGGACGCTCTGAACGCAACCCGCGCCGCAGTCGAGGAAGGCATCGTTGCCGGCGGCGGCACGGCATATGTCAACGCCGTTCCCGCTGTTGAAAAGCTCATCAGCAAGGTCGAGGGCGATGAAAAGACCGGCGTGAAGATCATCGTCAACGCCCTTCAGGAGCCTGTCCGCCAGATTGCCAAGAATGCTGGCGTGGACGGCAGCGTGGTGCTTGAGAAGATCAAGTCCAGCCGTAAGGTCGGCTACGGCTTCGACGCCTATAAGGAGGTCTACTGCGACATGATCTCTGCCGGTATCGTCGATCCTGCCAAGGTGACCCGCTCCGCGCTGGAGAACGCCGCTTCCGTCAGCTCCATGGTGCTGACCACCGAAGCGCTGGTCGCCGACAAGCCCGAACCCCCGGCGCCCGCGGCTCCCGCCGGTGATATGGGCGGCATGGGCGGCATGTACTAAGAGATAGGAAAACCGCCTGATTTCCGAAGATTTTAGGCTGAAAAACGGAGATTTTCCACTGAACCGTGATTTTCCGTGACAAGGTGCTGTGAGTTTACACACAACTTACACACTTTAACGATTCGGAAAGGCTTAATACGGCTTTGCTACCCGGCTTCCGTGAGCACGGAAGCCGGGTAATTCTATCTTGCGGCAAACTCCCATCCCAGATATAATATTCTCAACCAATGCGAAAAGGAAGGCGTGATGGCAGATGTATAACCCACAACTTGAGACTTTTCTCCGTGTGGCGGATGCAGGCAGCTTCAACAAAGCCGCCGAAGAAAGCTACATCACGCCCA
>JAXYYF010000125.1:0-12201 GCA_037419475.1 bacterium | reverse complement strand
AAATGTTCAGTATTTGGGCGTTTCAGAGCGTTGCAGAGTAGAAATATTTATGGTAGAATAAGCGGCGAAAATGCAGAGGGAGGATGGGTGCATGCAGAAACGATCCGAGAGACTCTACTGGCTGACCGCTGCGGCACTGGCTGCGGCGCTTTTCGCGCTTTTCCGCATCTTTCCGCTCACCGGCGACGACTGGTTTCGCGAGGGACTGGGCGCATCGCTGCACAGCGCCGGCGATCTGGCGCGCACTGTTGCGCAGAAGTGGAGCACGACAAACGGCCGTATTCTCGGCAACGTGCTTGCCTACAGCGCGGGCAGCCGCCCGCTGCTGCGTGATCTGCTCCGCACGGCGATCACGCTGGCGCTGGCTGCTCTGCTCGCGCGCGTGACGAACCACCGCTCCGCGGCGGGGCTTGCGCTGTGCGCGGCGCTGGTGCTCGCGCTGCCGCGCGAGATGTTTCGCGAGATCTACCCGTGGGCGGCGGGGTATTTTAATTATGTGCCGCCGGTTGCGCTTTCACTCGGCGCGCTCGCGCTGATGCAGGGGCTTTTTACGGATCAGGACGTGCGCGGCGGGAAGGCGCGCTGCGCCGTGCTTTTTCTCACCGGCTTTGCCGCGCAGCTCTTCATTGAAAATGTTACATTCTATGTGCTCTGTTCCGCGGGGATCGTGAACCTCTGGCAGCTTGTGTGCCGCCGCCGGCTTTCTGCGCCGCTGATGTGGTATTTGTTTGGCGCGGTGCTCGGCGCGGCGCTGCTGCTCGCCTCGCCCTCGTACCTCGACATTCTGCTGCGCGGTGAAGGCTATCAGGTCAGCGCCGTGGGCGGTCTGGCGGGGTTGATCGAATCGGCGCGGAAAAATCAGGAGACGGTGTTCCGCTATCTTCTGGCCGACTGCCCGCTGCTTTACGGTTCGGTCACGCTCCTGCTCGGCGCGCGGCTTTTCCGCACGCGCCGCTTCGGTGCGGTCGACCTTGCGCTGTTCGGGCTGCTGCTCGGCTGCTGCGCGGCGCTCTTTTTCGGCACGTGGACAGTCAATGGGACAAGCGGACTCTGCCTTGCATGGTTTGTGCTGGCAGCGGCAGCGGTCGTGCGCTGGACTGAGGGAGCATGGGCCATGCCGCTTTATTTCCTGCTTGCCGCGCTGTGCGCGGCTTTCCCGCTGCTGTTCGTTTCGCCCATCGGCCCGCGCTGCCTGTATGCCTCGTATGTTTTTCTGCTGGCGGCTGCGCTGAGCCTTCTGGAGGAGAAGGCGCTGTCTGCCGTGTGGACTCGCGCGGCCTGCGTGCTTACGTGTGCCGCCGTGCTCGCCTTTTACGCGTCGGTCTACCTTCCCCTCCACCGGACGGACGTTGCACAGCGTAAGACGATCGAAGAGGCCATGGCGCGCGGGGAGCAGACGGTCACCGTTCCGGCCTACAGCGACCATTGCTGGCTGTGGGAGCCGGATACGCCGAAGATGCAGTATGCCTATTATTATAAAGTGCCCGGCGATTTGACGATCGAGTTTGCTTCGACCGGGGAGGCGCAGGGATGACGCGGCGGAACGACAGAGCCCGCTGGCTGTTCTTCCTTGGCCTTGCGGCGCTTTATGCGGGGATCTTTCTCCTCCTGCGCACGACGACACTTTTCGATACCGGCGGCCACAATGACCGGCTGTTTTCGGCAGACGATCTTTACTATGTGACAAAGTTTTTCTCGGTCGAGATGGATACCTCGCCGCGTATCATCAAGTACCCTCTGCTGATCGTATTCGGATGCCTGTTCACCAGAGCGGAAGCGCTTTTGCTCGGCGCAGTCAGCCTGCGGCGGCACTATCAGCTCATCGTGCTCATGCAGATGGGTGCGGCGCTGCTCTCCATAGGCTTTCTCGACCGGATTCTGGAGCGGCGATACCGCCTTGAGATGTGGCGCGCGCTGCTGGTGTGCACAGTGTATGCGCTTGCGTTTTCCACGCTTTTCTACACCTTTGTATCGGAGAGCTACATCCTCTCCGCGCTTATGCTGACGGCCTCCTACTGGTACGCGGGTGAGGGAAAAACCGTTCCCACTGTGCTGTTCGGCGCGCTGGCCGCCGGTGTGACAATCACCAACGCGGCACTGTGGGCGCTCATCGTGTTCTTTTCCGACGGCACGCTGCGCCGTCGTCTGCTGGTGCTTGTTTCGGCGGGCGGCCTGTTCTGCCTGAGCGTTGCTCTGCTCCCGGTTCGCACGGTGTTCTTCACCACGCTTCTCTCCGGCGCACTCGGCAGCGCACAGAGCTACAGCGACCATTTCGGCCTTGCGGAAGCGGTGGTGCGGACGTTTTTTGCGCTCTTCTGTTCGCCCTTTTTCCTGTTGAATATGGCCGAGACATCACCGTTCGGCGACTTTCCCGGCGATGCGTTGAGCTTCCTGCCCTCGGCAAGTGTGCCCATTGTGCTGGCTGGTGTACTCTGGCTGGCGCTGCTGGCCTTTTCCGCCGTCAAGAACCGGCGCTGCCTGTTTTTGCGGGCACCGCTGAGCGTGCTGACGGCGAACATTCTGCTCCACGGCGTGATCCAGTATGGACTCAAGGAGGGATTCCTCTATTGCCTGCACCATCTGCCGGCGCAGCTGCTGATCGCCGCACTGGTGCTGCGGCCGGAGGAGAGACCGGCGGTGCGGCGGATAGCGACGGCGGCCTTTGCCGCCATGCTGGCTGCGGAGCTGCTGCTCAATCTCTCCGGTTATCGAGTTTTGATCGCATTTTTGATGAGGTGAAGCCATGAAGGATCATATCCGTCTGCTGCGTCCCAAGCATTATTTGAAAAATGTCCTTGTTCTGCTGCCGCTCTTTTTCAGCGGGCGCTTTTTTGAGCGCGCTCTGCTTGGCGCGGCCGTTGCGGGCTTTGCGGCGTTCTGTCTGCTCTCTTCGTTTATTTATATCATCAACGACGTCCGCGATGTGGAGTCCGACCGGCGGCATCCGACCAAGTGCCGCCGCCCGATCGCAAGCGGCGCGGTCAGCGTGCACGCGGCGCTTACGCTCGCCGCAGCGCTTGCTGCCGCGGTCACGGTTATCGGCGTGCTCGCACGCTTTCCGGCAGGGGGCTGGGGCTGCATGGCGGTTTATCTGCTCGTCAACCTTGGCTACAGCTTCGGACTGAAGAATGTGCCGATCCTTGACATCGCACTGCTCGTTTCCGGCTTTTTGCTTCGCGTGCTCTTCGGCGCGGCAGTTACAGGGATCGGGATCTCCAGCTGGCTGTATCTCACGGTGGTGTCGGCCTCGTTTTATCTTGCGCTCGGCAAGCGGCGCGGCGAGCTGCGCCGCCAGAGCGATACGTCGCGCAAGGTGCTGCGCTATTATAACAACGCCTTTCTTGACAAGAACATGAACATTTGCCTGACGCTGGCGATCGTGTTCTACTCGCTTTGGAGCGCTGACGCCATGAACGCTGGTACGCACCTGATCTGGACGGTGCCGCTCGTGATCTGTCTGTGCCTGAAATATTCGCTGACGGTCGAGGGCGATTCGGACGGTGATCCGGTCGAGGTCATTTTTCAGGATAAGGTGCTGCTGGTGCTGATCGCTGTTTTTGCCGCCGTGACGGCGGCCCTGCTGTATCTGGTGTGAACGGATGAAGGAAAAGCTTTTGAAAAATCCGATCCTGCGCGGCGTGGCGCTGATGCTCTCGTCCTCGCTTGCGACCTGTCTCGGCCAGCTTTGCTGGAAGCTGTCGGCCGATAGGGCGCTGATCTACCTGCTCGGCGGCTTCGCGCTTTACGGTGCCGGCGCGCTGCTGATGATCTTCGCCTTGCGATGCGGCGAGCTTTCCGTGCTCCATCCGATGCTCGGCGCGGGCTATGTGCTTTCGCTGCTGCTCGGCAGCGCCGTTCTGCATGAGCCGCTGGGGGCACGCAAGCTCCTCGGCGTTGCCATCATTATCGCGGGCCTTGTGCTCATCGCGCGCAGCGGGGAGGAAGAAACGTGAGATTTTTATGTGCCGTCCTGCTTATGACGCTCTGCGGTTCGTTCGGTGCGCTCTTTTTCAAGCGCGGCGCGGCGGATGTGACCAGCCTGCGGACAATGGTGGCCTCGCCGAAGCTTTGGCTTGGAGGGTGCTTTTACCTCGCCGGTGCGGTGATGAACATTCTGCTCCTGCGCGTGTACGCTTATTCTGTCGTCTATCCGCTCACGTCGCTGACATATGTGTGGTCGCTTGCGCTCTCGGCGGTCTTGCTGCACGAGCGCGTATCGGCGCGCAAGCTTCTCGGTGTTGCCGCGATCTGTCTGGGTGCATTTTTGCTGGTGCATTAAGAAAAGAAAAAAGTCCGATGAGTCATTTGACTCATCGGACTTTTCCTTATGTGTCGGATGCCGCGGCGAAAACGGTCAGAGCAGCATCATCAGAATGGGCGTTACGATGAAGCAGGCCAGCGTGGAGAGCGCTGCGCCCTGTGCGGCGAACTGCTCGTCCGCGCCATACGCGGCGGCGGCGACGACCGTCTGTGTCACGACAGGCATGGCGGCTTCGACAATATAAACATTTCTTGTCAGCCCGGTGACGCCGAAGAGTATGCAGAAGCCCAGACAGATTGCCGGGGCGGCGATGAAGCGGAAGACCATCATCACGCTGAGAATACGATCGAGGTGCAGATTGCGCAGGCCGATATCGTGAATGATATAGCCCGTGAGCAGCAAGGCCAGCGGCGTGACAACATTGTTCATATACCGCGCGTAGGACATGACGAGTGACGGAAGACGGATGTCGAACAGCACGATCAGGATGCCGGCCAGCGTACCGATGATGGCAGGCGTGCGCAGGAAGTGCAGAAAGGTTTTGGCGGAGAAGCCGCCGGATTCGCCTGACCAGCGCACAAAGGATACGCCGCCGAGCTGCATGAACGAGGTGCTCACCACCCAGTAGAGCATGACCTGCGGCGTGCACTCGCTGCCGAAGAGCTCCGTGCACATGGCAAGGCCGATGAACACGCAGTTGGGCACGGCACACATCATGACGAAAATGCCGAGTTTGCACCGGGGCAGGCGCAGAAGCTTGCCGAGCGCGAAGGCGAGAATGAAGTCCAGCAGACATGAGCAGAAGCCCGCAAGCAGCATGGAAACCGACTGCCCGAGCAGCTCGCGGGAAAGATTGTTCCGAAAGTTGTAGATGCACATGCTGGGGATGGCGATGGTCATGAGAAATTTGCTGATAAACGCCTTGGCCTCCGGGCCCATCCAGTGTTTTGCGGCGCAAAGATAGCCGGTCGCCGTCAGCAGCAGGATTAGCGTGACGGAAGACACGGCGTGCAGAAAGGTTTCCATAGATTCTCCCTCGATTAAAGTGATAGCACCAGTATAACATTTTGCCGGACAATTACAAGCCTTTGCGGGAAAAGAAGTTGAAAAGAGCGCACAAATGAGCTATGATATTCATAAGTACATCATGAGGAGGAAGTTGTGATGAAAGCGGCATTGGTCATTATGGCGGCGGGCATGGGCTCGCGCTACGGCGGAAGCAAGCAGGTGGATGGCATCGGCCCGAATGGGGAGATCCTGATGGAATATTCCATCTACGATGCTATCCGTGCGGGCTTCACCAAGGTGGTGTTCATTATCAAGCCGGAGATGAAGGCGCTCATGGAGCAGTTGTGCGGCGACCGCATTGCCGGCATGACGGCGGCGGACGGCAGCAGGGTCGAGGTCTGCTATGCGTTTCAGGACTTTTCCAGCGTGCCGGCATTCTACAGCATCCCGGCCGAGCGCACCAAGCCCTTTGGCACGGCGCATGCGGTACTTTGCGCGCGTGAATTTCTGCACGAGCCGTTTGTTGTCATCAACGCGGACGACTACTACGGCGTGGATGCGTTCCGCGTGATCTATGAAGAACTGGGCAGGCTCAAAGGCGAGGGCGAGGCGGCGATGGTCGGCTACCGTCTGGACAAGACCGTCAGCGAGCACGGCAGCGTGACGCGCGGCGTGTGCCATGTGACAGACGGTAAGCTTGATAAGATCGTTGAGACCTTCAAGCTCACGGTGTTCCCTGACGGCACTATCCGCGATGTGGACAAAAACCCGGAGGGCGACGTTTATGCGCCAGAAACACCGGTGTCCATGAACTTCTGGGGCTTCACGCCGTGGATCCTCACGCAGCTGGAGGCGTACTTCGACGCGTTTCTGCGCGCGCTGCCCGCAGGCGAGCTCAAGAAAGAGTGTCTGCTGCCGAACATGATCGGCGAGCTGATCGAACAGGGGAAGCTGACCGTCAGCGTGCTGCACTCCGATGCAAAGTGGTTCGGCATGACCTATCACGAGGATAAGGAAATGGTAGCCGCCGCACTCCGTGCGCTGCACGATGCAGGCGTGTATCCGCCGTCGCTGCGCGGATAACAGGATTTGAAGCATAAAAAGATCACCTTCGGACAGAATAAGCCGGAGGTGATTTTTATGGATCGGAAAGAACAGGACGGCGGCAGTGTGCCCTATCCGCAGACGCCGTTTGCCGAGCCGCATTTCGGCCAGCCCGCGGACTGCGCGGACATGGTGAACAAGTACGGCACCTATAACATCCAGCCCACGGCGGACACGGCAAACACCTTTCCCCTGATCGCGCACGGACTGCCGAGAGCGTGGAGGGAGCGGAAGATCGGAAAAGAGGATCTGGAGACGACAGAGCGGGAATAAAGGGAAAGCGCGGCTGAGACCGCGCTTTCATTTTTTCTTTTGCAGAGCGCCGGAATAGAAGCGTTCGCCGAGCGCGTTAAGCAGAATCGTGCGAAGCTGAACCTTTTCCTCCTCCGACATGATGGATTTGGGGACAAGGTATACCTGTTCTGGAGAAATGTAGAGCATAAAGATCCGGCTGATCTCAAACGCGCAGTAAAGCCGCGAGGGGATCACGCGGAGCCGGCTGGATTCGGAGGGAATCTCAATCTGTATGATGCTCTCTGACACCTGTACGCGAAAAATCTTGCGCAGGAAGGAGTCCTTGTCCTTGACCTGACGGAGAAGCTGATATTCGATCGAGCCGGCGGTGAGCACCAGCCAGACGAAGTATCCGAGACCAATGTAAAAAATCAGAGCGCTTTCCGGCATCGCACCGGTCAGGGACAGAACCGAATAGGAAAAGATGACGAGCAGAGCGAACAGCGCGAAACGCACGACCTTGCGGTTTCGGACCAGATATCCGTAATAAAGCGCGCGGCGCAGATCGTTGGTGCTGAGCTGATATTCAAAATGAAGGGAAGCGTTACGCATGCAGTTTTACTCCTTTGGAACCTGCCGCATCGACAGGCTGATCCGGTGTTTCTTTTCATCGACCTCCAGCACGACGACCTTCACTACATCGCCCACGGCGACGGCCTCGCTCGGGTGCCGGATGAATTTGTCGCATACCTGCGAAATGTGCACAAGGCCGTCCTGATGCACGCCGATATCGACGAACACGCCAAAGTCAATGACATTGCGTACGGTGCCGGTGAGCACCATGCCGGGCTTGAGATCCTTGATATCCAGAACATCTGTGCGTAGGATGGGGGCGGGCAGCTCGTCGCGCGGATCACGTCCGGGCTTGCTGAGCTCCTTTGCGATGTCGCGCAGCGTCGGCACGCCGACGCCCAGTGCTGCGGCGGCCTTTTCCGCGCCGTAAGCGTTCAGTTTTGCGGGCAGATCGCGTGCGTCCTTGAGCGTCAGGCCCAGCAGCTCCAGCAGCCCCTTGGCCGCGTCATAGCTTTCGGGATGAACGCCGGTGTTGTCAAGCACGTTTTTGCTCTCCGGCACGCGCAGGAAGCCTGCGCACTGCTCAAAGGCCTTGGGGCCGAGCTTTGCGACCTTCAAAAGCTGGCGGCGCGTGGTGAACACGCCGTTTTCTTCGCGGAAGGCGACGATGTTCTTGGCGATCGTGCCGTTTAGACCGGCCACTCGCGTGAGCAGCGACGGCGAAGCCGTGTTGAGGTCGACGCCCACGGTGTTCACGCAGTCCTCGACCACGGCGTTGAGACTGGCGTCAAGTTCCTTTTGCGGCATATCGTGCTGATATTGTCCGACGCCGATGGCCTTGGGATCGATCTTTACCAGCTCGGCAAGCGGATCCTGCAAGCGGCGGGCGATGGAAACAGCGGAGCGCAGATTGACATCGAACTGCGGAAACTCCTCCGCGGCCAGCTTGCTTGCCGAGTAGACGGATGCGCCCGCCTCGCTGACGATCATGTAGCTCAGGCTGCCGCCTGCGCGGCGGATGAGCTCAACGGTCATCTGCTCGGTCTCGCGGCTCGCGGTACCGTTGCCGATAGCAATGTGCTCCACGCCGTGCTTTTTCACGAGCTGCAAGAGCTTTGCGATCGCTTCATTCTTCTGCCGTTCGCCGTAGGTCGGATAGACAACCGTGGTGTCGAGCACCTTGCCGGTCACGTCGATCACCGCGACCTTGCAGCCGTGGGCATAGCCGGGGTCGAGCCCCATGGTCACATGGCCCCTGACCGGCGGCTGCATGAGCAGCGGCTTGAGGTTGAGGGCGAACATCTTGATCGCGCCTTCGCTGGCCTTTTCCGTCAGCGCTGCGCGCATCTCGCGCTCAAGCGAGGGATAGATCAGGCGGTCATATGCGTCTTCGGCGGCAGACTTGACAAATTCCATGGCGGCGGAGCCGGGCTTCACCACCGCGCGGCGCAGCAGTGGCAGCGCCAGCTCGCGGTCGAGCAGCACGGTCGCGCTGAGCATTTTTTCCTTCTCGCCGCGGTTGACGGCAAGAATTTGGTGGCCCTGTAAGCGGCTGAGCGGCTGCTCAAAATCGTAGTACAGGCGGTAGACGCTGTCCTCCTCCGTCGCGGCGAGGGAACGCAGCGTCCCGCGCTTTTCCAGCAGCTCGCGCAGCGACCTGCGGACGGCCGCGTCGTCGCTGATCCACTCGGCAATAATGTCGTTTGCGCCCTGAAGGGCGTCGGCAAGTGTCTCCACGCCCTTCTCCGCGTCGAGGTAGTCCGCCGCCGCATCCTCGGGCCGAGGGCAATCGCGCTCCTGCGCGAACAGAAGCGCGGCGAGCGGCTCAAGCCCCTTTTCCCGCGCGACGGTCGCGCGAGTACGGCGCTTGGGCTTGTAGGGGCGGTAGAGGTCCTCGACCTCGGCAAGCGTCTGCGCCGCGTCGATGGCAGCGGCCAGCTCGTCGGTGAGCTTTTCCTGCTCGGCGATGCTGGTTTTGACCGTCTCCTTGCGCTCGGCGAGGCCGCGCAGATAGGCGAGCCGTTCCTCCAGCGTGCGCAGGGCGGTATCGTCCATAGAGCCGTGCAGCTCTTTGCGGTAGCGGGCGATGAAAGGAATGGTGTTGCCCTCGTCGAGCAGCCGGACGACATTTTCGATGTGCTCGGTCGGGCGGTTCAGCTCATGGGCGAGCTGATCGATGATGGTCATAGGGGAAATACTCCTTTTTACTTGTGGTACAGCTTTTTTACCTCGTACTTCGGCTCACAGGTTACATGAATGCCGAGCCGCTTGTAGAGTTTGACGTCCTCCTCGGAAATGATGACCGAGAAGTGTGCGTCGCAGCCGCGCAGCGAACCGAGCTGCTCCTGTGCAAGCTGGGCGATGGGGTTCGTCAGCGCGGAGATGCACAGCGCGATCAAAACCTCGTCCGAGTGCAGACGGGGGTTGTGGTGCCCGAGGCTTTCGATCTTCAGGTGCGAGATCGGCTCGATGACCTGCGCGGAAATGAGGTCAAGCTTGTCGCTCACGCCGCCCATTGCTTTGAGCGCGTTGAGCAGCACTGCGGCCGAGGCCCCGAGTAGAGAGCTTGTCTTGCCGGTGACGACGCGGCCGTCCGGCAGGACCATGGCGCCGGCGGGCTTGCCGGTCTCCTCAGCCTTTGCCAGCGCTGCGGCGACAGCGGGGCAGATCTCTGGCGTGACGTTTGCCTGCTGCATCACGAGTTCCAGCTTGCGCAGCTGGCATTCGTCGGCTTCGCCGCGGACAAAGGAGACTTGAGCGCTGTAGTAACGGCGCAGGATCTCAAGACGCGACGCCTCGCGGCAGGCCTCGTCGTCGATAATGCAGTTGCCCGCCATGTTCACGCCCATATCGGTGGGGGACTGGTAGGGGCAGGTGCCCTGGATCTTTTCGAACATGGCACGCAGCACGGGGAATATCTCCACGTCACGGTTATAGTTGACGGTCGTCTTGCCGTAGGCCTCCAGATGGAACGGATCGATCATATTCACGTCGTTGAGGTCGGCGGTCGCCGCCTCGTAGGCGAGGTTGACGGGGTGCTTGAGCGGCAGATTCCAGATCGGGAAGGTCTCGAACTTGGCATAGCCGGCGGCAACGCCGTGCTTGTGCTCGTGGTAAAGCTGGCTCAGGCAGGTGGCCATCTTGCCGCTGCCGGGGCCGGGCGCGGTGACGACCACGAGCGAGCGTGTCGTTTCAATGTAGTCGTTCCGACCGAAGCCCTCATCGCTGACGATGTGCGCCACATCAGAGGGATAGCCGGCGATGGGGTAATGACAGTAGTGCTTCACACCCAGCGCGTCAAGACGCTTGAGAAAGGCATCGGCGGAGGCCTGTCCGGCGTACTGCGTGACCACGATGCTGCCGACATACAGACCCAGTGCGCGGAACGCGTCCATCAGGCGCAGACAGTCGTCATCATAGCTGATGCCGAGGTCGCCGCGAACCTTGTTCTTCTCAATGTCGTTCGCACACACGGCAATGACGATCTCCACTTCGTCCTTGATCTTCTGAAGCATCCGGATCTTGCTGTCGGGCTGAAAGCCGGGCAGCACACGCGAGGCATGAAAGTCGTCAAACAGCTTGCCGCCAAACTCCAGATAAAGTTTGCCGCCGAACTGCGAAATGCGTTCGCGGATATGTGCGGACTGCATGGACAGATATTTGTCATTGTCAAAACCGATTTTCCCCATCTGAAAAGTGCACCTCTTCTATTCACAAAATACAGAACCTATTATATCGGAGCCCTGCCGCCTTGACAAGAAAGGCGGGAGAAGAAAAATAGCAGAAAATCAGAGAGGAAATTCTGCTATTTTCCCATCTTTACTTTTGCAGGGTGCTGTCGTATGCTATAAATAGTCTCTTTCTGGGAAGATAGAAGAAGATGCCGCAGCAAAAAATTGACAGCGGCGCAAAAAAAGTGTTGACAAATATGGGACAATACGATAATATAGTCATGTTCGGTTCGCGCGGTTAGCTCAGCTGGTAGAGCACATGCTTGACGTGCATGGGGTCACAGGTTCGAGTCCTGTACCGCGCACCACGAAAAAAGCCTTGAAGTTTCAGCAACTTCAAGGCTTTTTTGCTACCCTGAAACGCCTCTTACCCTTTATCGTACCCTTTATAAATTGAGAACATTTGTAATGAAGCCTTCCATACGCTGCGCGCTGACCGAGCGCATGTCGTCTGTGAAATGACCGTAGACATCAAGGGTGAAAGCGGCGGTCGCGTGACCAAGATTGCTTTGCACAGTTTTGATATCGTCACCGGCGCGGATGCAGTTCACGGCGTAGGTATGGCGAAGATCGTGTATCCTTGTGTCGGGAAGGCCGATGCGTTTCACGATACGCTTGAAGCAGTCGAAGATCGCACGGTAGGAGACATAGCGTCCAAACTCATTGGTGAACACCAAGCCGCTGTCCTCCCACGCCGGGCCTGCCATTAACCGCTGCTTGGCCTGCTGCACCTTCTGCGCTTGCAGCAGCTTCATCACATACGGCGCGGGTGTGATGGTGCGGCTCTTGTTGTTCTTCGGCGGGGAGAAGTAATAAGTCCCACCCTTTCGCTGGCTTCTACGGAGCTGCTTATTGACGAGAATCGTACCCTTTTCAAAATCAACGCAGTCCCACATCAAGCCGAGCAATTCACCCTCGCGCAAGCCGGTGAAGAGGTCAACGGCGAGCGGAATTTCATATCTGCTGCCTTTTAGGAGATTCAAAAGCTGAGCGGTCTGTTGATCGGTCAGCGGATGGATCTCCTTTTTGATAATTTTGGGCAGAACACACGCGGTCGTGGGATTATAGCGGATGTAGTTCAGAAGGACCGCCTGTTGGAGCGCCTTATGCAGTACGCCATGAATGTTCTTGATGGACTTTGCGGAGAGAGGAGCGGCATCAGGTTTTGACGGCTTGGCAAGCTCGTTGTAGAAATGCTGCACCGCGTGAGCATTTAGTGCGTCGAGACGGATGTAACCGAGATGCGGGTCGATATATAACTCAATGGTGCGCCTGTAAAGGTATGCGGTA